>JAFGDY010000030.1 GCA_016931895.1 Anaerolineae bacterium | reverse complement strand
TTGGGCAAGCTATCAGTTTATCACCTTTTCCGTTAATTGTGAATACCACTACATCTCGTGGTTTCCTCGGAAAATACCAAAGAATCAGCTTTAATTAAGACTCCTCGTCCGTTAATGTTGGGGTTTGGGCTTGCTCATCGCTTTCCCGGGTTTGTTGGGCGCGCAAATCAGCCAGGGCGTCTTGCATTTCCTGCACCCAACCGGCGTGTTCGTTTTTGATGATCTTTTCGGTGTGACTCACCAATTTGTCAATATTGTCCTGGCTGGCCTGCTCTTCCGCCGACAGGGCCAACCACCAGGCCCGCACATTGGCCAGATTGGACGAACCTTGATTATATTTTACCAGCGTATTCTCCACCTGTTGGTACTCAAGATAAGTGGTAAAAGCCGCCACCAAAGCCGTGGTCAAGGCAATCCACAAATCCAGTCCAACGGCGGCCAGCAGCGTGCCTGCCCCGCCGGCAATGTAAATTAACCATTGGTAGCGCCGCAACTGTTTTTCCAGCTTAAGCGACCGGTCCCGGTAAAAATTGAGCTGGTTTTCCAAACGAAAAGCCAGATATTGATCGGGCGTCAACGCGCTCAAGCCGTCGTCGCCGGGGGATAAAATATAAGCGGGGGGAATAGGGCCTGTATATGGCCGGAGCGCCGATAGGTTGACCTCGGTTTGCATCAATTGGCGGCTGATGCTTTCCACTTTGCGAGCCAGCTTGGCCTCGGGCGAGGTGCGAATGGTTTGCGGCCGGCTATAGATTTCGGCCCGGGCGCGATAGCGAAATATCTCCCGCTTGATGGCTTCGGTGCTGCCGCGCAGCAGCACCCATTTGTTGCCCGCGTCAAAACGGTTAGCCGCCGCAATTAACGCCGACGTGGTAATTGGCACAAAAACAATAATGTAGTGCAAGGTCCGGTCCAACCAGGCCAGGCCAGGCCAAAAGCCCATCAATCTCAAGCTGGCCTGAACAACCACCAACAGCGTGCCTAACACGCCCAGCCGCAGAATCCAGATTTGCAGATTTTTAAAATTTTTCTGCTGGCGGATGGCGTTGGTATCATACCGGGCAAAACGCCGCCAGGCCAGTTCCAGGGTGGTATTTCCTTTGGATTGATCGTCAATCAAACGCCCCAGGAGCCGCTCAAACGCGGCTACGGTGCTTTCCACAGGCAGCAAGTGCAGGTTGCCGTCGGCAATAATCTCGGCCAGCACGGCGTCGGGAATAAAGTCGGGCCGCTCCTGCCATAAAGCCGCCAGTTCATCCGCCAGCCGGCCGCTGCCGGCCAGCACCACCACCGGCCACCCTTCCCGCGCGCTGCGCAATATCTCCTGCTTGGCAATACTGCCGCCATTGACCAGAACGGTTACAACCGGGCCATCCTGGGCCAACGCCGCGGCAACGTCGAACATGGTTTTGGTTTCACCACCCCACTCGTCGGTATCCACCAAAACAAAGTGGGAGTGATTGGCCTCCAGCGGCGTCCCCTCTTTGTCAAAACCGGGATAGGTCACCCGGCCGGCCGGAGCCACGCCCAGCAGCGGCGTCTGCCATTCCCGGTCGGCCACGCCCCGGCCCATCATTTCCATCACGCCCGATTGGGTGCCGCCGTCAATGATCAAGGCCTTTTTTTCTACCGCCACCCGGGCAATGCCCCGGCTGAAAAATTGGAACAGGCGGGGCTTCAGGCTGTCTTCCAGATTACCCGCCCCGCCGGAAAGCACAATAACAGCCTGGGGAGGGGCCAGGTTGAGGGCCTGCACAATATCGGCCGGTTGGGTTTTGGCCGGGGGCGAGACCAGCCGCGCCCGCCGGTTGTCGGGGAACAGAATTTCGGTTGGGGTTTGAGTTGTTTGTTGACCCACGCGCGACCTCCAATTTGGCTCAAGAGTAACAAAACACTTGTTCAATTATAAACCGGACTTCAGCAAAAGACAACTTTATGTTAAGGTCTGGATCAGACTTTTTACGGGCTATTTTCTAAAACGTGTAACAGGGCCAGGCCATACGCCTCGCTGGCGCCAAAGGCTTCAAACGCCGGCCGGTCGCCATGGAATTGAATCGTGCAGCAATAACCATCGGCAGTGCTGTTCAAGGTCAAACGCGGCTCCGGCTCGCCGATGAGGCGCTGCTCCAATAATTCCCGCAATTGGGCTTCGGTGGGCAGCCAGACCAGTTCGCCCACCATGATGTAATCCAAGGCCCACTCCACCGCGCCGTGGAACGTAACGGCCAATTGTCCCTTCAACGTTTCAACAAACACGGTCATATCGCTGATCACAAAGATCATCTCATCAAGGCCGCGGTCGGGGATGGCAAAAAAATCTTTTTTGGCCGGGGTCCAGGCCAGGCCGGCTGCTTTTAATTTTTGCGCCAGGGTTATAGAGAGCACTACAGGCTTACCTCATCCGGGGCAGCGGTGCGAACCGAATGGACAATCAGCATAAAAAAGATACCCACCGCCACCCATACATCGGCCATGATCACACCCATCACTGCCTGCGGGCCAATAGCGTCAAAAAGTTGGCCGATTAACCAGGGCAAAAACATGGCCCCGATGCTGGCGCCCACAAAAAACAAACTCATCACCTGGCCGCTAATGGGCATGCGGCGCTCGGCCAGGTTGAGGGTGGTGGGAAAGATTGAGGCCATGGAAAGCCCCAGCCCCAACGTCCCCAACCACACGGCCACAATGGAATCGGGCCAGAGCAAAATAATCCCGATGCTGGCCAGGCAGCCCAACAGGTCGCCCAACAGCATATACCGGGGCCTGAGCCGGATGGCCAAGGGAATGGCCGCCAGCCGGCCCAGAGTCAGCGCGCCCCAAAACGCCGAGGTTAAATAAGCGGCGTAGGTTTCGCCGGTCAGTTCCAGCGTTATCGTATAAGTAAAAATCCAGCCGCCAAAACCAACTTCGGCGCCCACGTAAAGAAAAAAGAAAAATACTATCAGGCCAACCAGCAGGCGGTTCACCGGGCCGGCCGGGCGGTCTTCGGCGGTAGCCTGGGCTATAGGGCTGGGCAGGCGCAGCAGCCACCCCGAAATGGGAAAAATCAACAAGGCCAGTATCCAATAGGCCCAGTTAATATCGCCGCTCAACCTGACCGCCTGGGCAATGATAACGGGCGCCAAAAACGCGCCCGCGCCAAAGAAAAAGTGCAGGCCGTTCATGAACGGCCCCACTTTGTCGCGATGCGTCCAGACCAGCAAGGTATTGCCCCCCACATCCACCGTGCCCTCGCCGATGCCCATGACCAATAAGACCATGAACAACAGCCACAACAAAGGGATAACCGGCGTTAGGGCCATGGTAACGGCCATTATCACCAAGGTAGCGGCCATCACCGGATGCCCGCGCAGGCGGTCGTACAAGCGCCCGCCCGCAAGCGCTCCAAGCAGATAGCCCAGGGAACGGGCCATAAAGAGGTAACTGATTTCGCGCAATTCGGTTTGGGTGTGTTCGGCCAGGCCGGGCAGGGTTGGCCCCAATACCGCAGCCACCATGCCCAGGGCGGTAAAGGCCATGTAATAACCGGCTGTTCTGGCGATTTTCCGTTCAGCGCCGGCGGAAACAGCGCCGGTGGAGAGGGTGGTTTCAGAAAAACTCATGAGCGTCCTTTCAAATAACAAACGGCACACAGTTAACGACTCATTAACAATTATTCATTCACAATTCACCATTCACAATTATGAACGTTTTTTACGATCATGGGCAAACCGGCCACCATAAATAGCACCTGGTGAGCCGCAGCGGCCAGATATTGGTTGGCCCGGCCCAACACATCCCGGTAGAGCCGGCCCAGCGGATATTCCGGCACCAGGCCCAGTCCCACTTCGTTGGAAACCACAATGAAGGGAACATTTAATCTGGCTTGCACAGCCACAATGGCCTCAAGTTGGGCCTGGACGGCTGTTTCAACATCGGCTTGTGGCGCAACCGGCATCGCCAGGATAATGTTGGATACCAGCAAGGTCAGGCAATCGAGCAGAAAAACGTCCGGGCGATGGTCAATGGCAGCCAGGGCAGACTCTACGTTGCGGGATACTTCCAGGGTTTGCCACGCGGCGGGTCGAGCCTGGCGATGCGCAGCGATACGCCGGGCCATTTCCTCGTCGCCGGCTTCGGCGGTGGCAATATAAAGCACGCGCCGGCCCCGTTCAGTGGCCAGTTTTTCGGCGTAGGCGCTTTTGCCGCTCCGCGCGCCGCCCAAAATCAAAATGAGGGGTGCTGCCAAAACAATTATTCTCCCATTACAGAGATAAGAGTGTGTTTCTTAAATGTCATTTCGAGGCCGTCAGGCCGAGAAATCTCCTTATAACATCCGTCTGAAGGAGATTTCTCGTCGCTACGCTCCTCGAAATGACATGCCGATGTATTTAAGAAACACGTTCTAAGGGCTTGAGTATGTTCAGTGATTATAACCACAGTTAGGGTTGGACACAACTGCTCTGGCCAAAGTCAGGCCTCGCGCAAAAATTTCCCCATAATCCCCAGGGCTACAAACACACAGCCGGCCGCAATCCCACTGACGGCCGCCAAACCAAATTGCTGCCACAGGGTGGCGGTCAGCGGTGGGCCTATGGCCAGTCCCATGGCCGATCCCAACGCCATCAGCGAGAGCACCGTGCCGCGCGCTTCCGGGGCTTGCTCGGAATAGAGGGGGATGAGCGAAACAATGGTGAATTCCAGCAGCAGCCCCAGGCTGACCAGCCCGCCAATCGCCCAGGCAAACCGGCCCTGGCTTAGGGGCAGCAGCAGGAAAATAATGGTCGCCAGAAAAAGCCCCAACCCTGCGCCGCGTTTTTTACCCAGACGGTCAATGAAGAGGCTGGATGAAACCGAGCCGCCCAACTCGGTGATGCCAACGGCGGTAGCCACCAGGCCCAGGGCGGCGGCATCCAGGCCAAAATCGCCGGTCAACCAGATGCCCCACAGGGAAAAAAATGACGACAACGCCACAAAGATCAGCCAGGATACGACCATAGCCGCCAGGACATTGGGGCGAAAACAAACCGTCCGCACTTGAATCCAGGATAGACCGGCTCGGGTGTGATGTTCAACGCGGGGCAGGCCCCACCAGGTGAGGATAGCCCCCAAAAAAGCAAAGGGGGCCAACGCCAAAAAAGGCGTGCGCCAGCCAAAACGGGCCATCAACCAGCCCACCACCGGCAAAATAAGAATGGCCACCAGCGCCCAAGAAAACTCTATGGCGGCCAGGGCGCGCCCGCGTTTTTGGTAGGCTACTTGATCGCTAATGTAAGCCTGCTGCACCGGGATGAAGATAGCCAAACCCAGGCCAAGAACAAGCATAGGCAGCCCGGCCCAAACTTGCCGGGAGGCAGCCAAACCCAGGGCGCCCACCCCCTGGCAGAAAAGGCCCAGGGCCATAATTTTGCGCCGACCGTAACGGTCCGACAACATGCCAAAAATTGGGCCAACCATTCCCACCATCGCCTGGATGAAGATGAGCCAACTAAAAACAATAATGGTCAGGCCCAACCCTGCCGAAATTTGCGGGATGAAGGGCAAAACCATCCGCGCGCCGGTATCGCGAATAAGCCGCATTCCAAATATAAGGCCAATTACCCGCAGGCTGACGCCAAACAACGCATTGAGGCTATCTCTGAACGACATAGCCTGGGAGTATAAACTTGTTGGGCCAAACGCGCTATTCTTGACAGCAAGGATGGTGGGTATGTTGGGCGCACAGGCGGGCTACGGGAGGAAGAGAAATATTGATCTCTTTGAGCGCAGCCGCCAATTCGCCCAGGGGAAAGCCCATTACGCTGGCAAAACAACCCTCCAGGCGGGCAACAGGGGCAAAGGATTTGTTTTGAATACCGTAAGCTCCGGCCTTGTCCAACGGGTCGCCGCTGGCCACGTAGGCTGCAATTTCCGCGTTGGTGTAGGGCCGCATCCAGACTTTGCTTTGATGCAGGCGAGTGATTGATTTGGAAATGTGCGCCTGACCTGTTTCCCAACCGGCGGCAATGACGGTCAGGCCGCTGTAGACATAGTGGGGTTGCTGCCGCAATTGTTTGAGCATTTGCCCGGCTTCGGCGGGACCAGAGGGTTTACCCAAAATTTGGCCTGCCAAAACCACAACGGTATCGGCAGCAACAACAATAGCCAAGCCCTTTGCGGTCAAAGGGTCAGGCCCAAACAAGGGAAGCATGTCTACCACTGCCCTGGCCTTAATCCGGCTGAGACGCTGCACCAGGGCCGGCGGGGTTTCGCCGGGCAGGGGGGTTTCGTCAACGGCCTGGCTGCCCGCCGCGGGAGGGGTCAAAACGGTAAAGGGCAGCCCCAACAGTTCCATAAACTCCCGGCGACGGGGAGAGCCGGAAGCAAGCACAAAAAAAGGGGGGGCCGGAGGAGGCGGGGATTGCGGGGGCATTTGGCTCAATTTCTGAGCGGCAGGAGTACGTAAAAAGTGCTGCCCAGATTTTTTTCTACATCGCGGCCCGCGCTCTCAACCCATATTCGGCCTCCGTGGCCTTTGACAATCCCGCAGGCAATAGGCAGGCCCAGCCCCATTCCGCCGCCGCCAAAGGCGGTTTTACTGCTGGTGTGGTAATCTGTATTGCCAACAATGTAGAAGTGTTCAAAAATTTCTTTTTGTTCAGAGGGGTCAATGCCAATGCCGCTATCTTTAATGGAAATAATAATCCATTTGCCCTCTTTGGGGGTTTTAAATGGCAGGGGCGCGGCGGGAGCGGCGGCAAACTCGGAAGAAAGGGAATCGGTTATCCGGCCTTTGATCACAATTGAGCCGCCGTCGGGCGTAAATTTTATGGCGTTGCTGAGCAAATTCCAAAATGCCTGTTGGAGCCGTTCCGCATCACCTTTAACCGAGGGCAGGGTGTCTAAATTTTCAAGCGTGATATTCAAATCGCGGCCATGTTCGGCGGGGGCCAACTCTTGCAGGGCGGCATTGATTATTTTGGCCAGGTTGATGGGCCGGGTATCCAGGCGCATTTCATCGGATTCAATGAGAGAAATATTGAGAATATCGTTGACGGCCTCGTTCAAACGCTGCACGGCCTGGCTAATTCGGTCGGTCAGTTCGCCAATGGTGCCCTGGGTCAGGTCTTCCCGGCCAGATTCTTGAACGGTGGTATGCAATAAACGGGCGTAACCATAAACCAGGGTGATGGGTGTTCTGAATTCGTGGGCGGTGAGGGTAATGAAGTCGGATTTCAGTTTATCGGTTTTTTGCAGCCGCCGGTTGGCTTCTTCCAGTTCTACAATTTTGGCTTCCAAACGCTCCACCAATTTTTGGCTGTATTGCCCCAGGTAATACTCTCGTTGGGTGGCCGAAATGGTGTCCCGGTAACCGTCCAGGTAAGTAATCACCTGCTCGGGAAATTGGTCAACGTCAATGGGTTTGGGAATGTAACCATCGCAGCCCGCGGCCAGGGCCAACTCTCGCTCGCCGGTGGTGGTGCGGGCCGTTACGGCCACAATGGGAATTTTTTCCAGCAGCGGCAGGCTTCGCATGCGGGTGGTGGTTTCATGGCCGTCGAGGCCCGGCATATTGATGTCCATAAGGATCAAATCGGGCGTTTCGTTGCGGGCAATGGTAATGCCTTCAAGGCCGGTTTGCGCTTCCAGCACCTTAAAGTTGTAACTGGTCAACAACCGGCTGATAAGAGACCGATTAATCGGGTCGTCATCAATATATAATATTTTTTTCTGGCCTGACCCATCAGCACGTTTTTGTTTTGCCAATGCGGTATCTCCAAATAGCAAACGGTAGCCAGGGAATAGCCCCATTTACCTGTCTACCGCCTATTTTTTGCCACCCCAAACTAATGCGCTTTATTATTCTAGCACATCACTGATACTTTCAAAAAGTTCCTCTTCCATAAACATCCCCTTTTGCAACAGCGATTCAACTCGCCCCGACAGGCGTTCGTAATCTTCTCTGGTCAAATCTTTGGCCGTAATCACAATCACGGGGATGTTGCGCAAATCTCTATCAGCCTTGATGGTATCCAGCACCGAAAACCCATCCAGTTCGGGCATCATTAAATCTAATAATACCAGATCAGGCCGTTCTGCACGAATCAGCGAGATGCCGCTGACGCCGTCGGGGGCTTCAAAAATTCTATATTGCCGCTTATTGTGCTGCAAAATGCGGCGCAGCAAAATGCGGGCGTCGGGTTCGTCTTCAATAATGGCCACGCTCTGCACGCGGTCGTCCAGGCGTTCCAGGGCCGTTAACAGGCCCTCCTGGCGCAGATGAATGGTATCCGGTTGTTCTCCTTCCACTACCTCTTTTTCCAGTTCCTGAACCCGGGTGTGGCTTTTGACAATTTCGTTTTCCAGAATTTGTTTTTCCACCGGGAAGGTGTGACCGGAGGCGTTAACCACCACCACCTCGTTGGGCTGGATGAGGCCATTTTGGATCATTTGCACCAGCCCGGCGCAGGCCACCGCCGCCGCCGGTTCCATAGATAAGCCTTCTAATTGGGCCATCACCCGCATGGCTCTGAAAGAAGCTTGGTCGTCTACTTTAACAAAAGCCCCGCCATGCGTAAGCACAAGACGGCGCAAGTAAGGATAGGCCGGGCCGGGATTGCCGGTGGCCAGAACATTGATAATGCTGGACGGATTATCAACAATTTCGCAAATTTCCAGCCCTTTGTGAAAACTGTTGACCATGGGGGAGCAGCCGGCGGTTTGGATAACGGCCAATTTAGGTATTTTTTTAACCAGGCCCATCTCGTATAATTGGTGAAACCCGCGCCAAACGCCAATCGGCCCCATTCCGCCGCTAACGGCCTGGATATACCAATCCGGCGCGGTCCAGCCCATGTTCAGCTTACGCCCCAACTGCTCGGCAATTTCAAAGGCAATGGTTTTCATGGCTTCTCTGGCGGCCACGCCCCGGATGCCCTTATCCAGAAACAGGTTTCGATGTTGGGCGAATTGGGCGGCCACCTGCTTGGTGCGATCATAGCTGCTGGATACTTTGATCACTTCGGTGCCATAGAGCGTAACCTCACGCATTTTTTCGTGAGGCACATCGCTATCCAAAAAGGCCCATAACTTTACCCCGGCGCGGGCGCAATAGGCTGAATAAGAAATAGCCACATTGCCGGTAGAGGCCACCACCATCTCCTTTAAATCATTTTCCTTGAGCACAGAAAGGGCCAGAGAGGCCTGCCGGTCTTTAAAAGAGGCGGTGGGGCCTTGCCTTTCGTCTTTGATAAAAAGATTGCCATGCCGCAACATAGAACCCAGATTTTCGGCGTGCAGCAGCGGGGTCCAACCTTCGCCCATAGAAACAATATTGCTTTCATTGAGCAGGGGCAACAGCTCCCAATACCGCCACATGGTCCGGTCCCGGAGCGGCAACTCCCGCTGCCAGGTAGCAACGGTTTCATTTAAATCATAAATAAAATCAAGCCAATCCCCTCCGCACTCTGGACAGGCTTCCGCCAACGTTTTATAGACCTGGCTGTGGCCACATTTAGGACATTGATAAGAAAATCGTTTAGACACGGGCTTACTCGCTTAACAATAAGATTGTTACTTACAGGGCCAACTCTTTGTGTTGATGAATCTGCTTAAGGGCCTGCCCCACATCTTCCAGGAGTTCGGTTTCGCTAAACAGGCCCTTTTGCAATAACACCTCTACCTGTCCCATTAAAAATTGGTGCTCTTTGGCGGTCAGCTCTTTGGCGCTGACAATAATAATGGGAATGGCGCGGGTTTTTTCATTATTCTTCAGTTTTTCAACCACCGTAAAGCCATCCATTTCCGGCATGGTCAAATCAAGAATGATCAGGTCCGGGTTCTGGCTTTCCACCAATTCTAAACCTTCTTTCCCATCGCTGGCCGCCAAAATGCTGTAATTGGGCTGCGCCTCCAGGATCCGGCGGATCAGGAGAACATCGTCGGCTTCGTCGTCAATGACCAGTACTTTGATTTGGTCTTTGCCTTGTTGGTCCACGTATTTGAGCGCGCTGACCAGATCGTCTTCAACAATGGGTTTGGTCAGGTAATCGGCGGCGCCTAAAGAAAAGCCCCGGTTTTTATCGCTGACAATGCTACAGATAACCACCGGAATGTTTTTGGTAAAGGCGTTCTCTTTTAATTCTCTAAGCACGCCCCACCCATCTTTTTCAGGCATGAGCACATCCAGCAGAATGGCTAAGGGGTTATGTTCTTTGATTTCAGGGATAACATCTTTGCTGCTCTGGATGCCAATTACTTCATAACCCTGCTTTTCCAAAAAACGCCGGTACAGGCCGATGACATTAGGATCATCGTCAATGGCCACAATCACTTTGCCTGCACCATCCTGGTCATCGTGCGCTGCCGGATTCTCCGGGATTTTTTCTTCCGCCTGCTCCTCGGTTGGGGACAGGGGGATAGAGAAGCTAAACGTTGAACCATAGCCCAAGGTACTCTCCACCCAAATATGTCCTTTATGCATTTCCACAAAGTGGCGGCTGATGGGTAAGCCCAGCCCGGTGCCGCCCACCTTGCGCGTGGTGCTGGCGTCAACCTGGGTAAATTCTTCAAAGACGGTTTCCAATTTTTCTTGCGGAATGCCAATGCCGGTATCAGACACCGTCACCGTTAATTTTTCATTGTCGGTGAAAGCGCGCAACGTTATCTCTCCTTCATCGGTGAATTTGCAGGCATTAGATACCAGGTTGAGGATAATCTGGCGCAGCCGGGTGGGATCGGCCCAAACCGGGGCCAAATTATCCGGCACTTCTTGCAGCAATTCTACCGGCTTATCTTTGACCAGGGCTTTGGCGGTTGACATCACGCCCTTGATGATGGGTTCAACCTCCACTTCCTCAAAATTGAGTTCCATTTTACCGGCCTCAATTTTAGACACATCCAGCACGTTGTTGATCAAACTCAAAAGGTGCTGCCCACTGTTATGGATGGAGGTCAGGTCGGCTTTTTGCAAATCGGTCAGGGGGCCGTCTATGCCCTTGAGAATAACGCGCGAAAAACCGATAATGGAGTTGAGCGGGGTGCGCAGTTCGTGGCTCATATTGGCCAGAAATTGGGTCTTGAGTTTATCAATTTCTTTGAGGCGTTCCGCTGTTTCTTGCTGTTCGCGGAAGGCGCGGGCGTTTTGGGTGGCAATAGCCAACTGCGCGCCCAGAATTTCCATAGTGGCAATGTCTTCCTGGTTGAAGGCGGCCGGTGAGGTGCTATGCACGTCCAAAACGCCCACCAGGGTATCGCCAACTTGCAGCGGAACGGCCAATTCGGCCTGGGTATCCGGCAGAAATTGTTTGTGTTGTTCCGGCACGTCAAGATTAGCGGCGTCTGGTTGCATGTTTGTCCCCAAATGGCGAACCACCAGGGGCCGGCGCTGGAAGGCAGCCTGGCCAATAATGTTGGGGCTTCTGACGGCAACCTTGTGATTCAAGGCCAACAATTTCTGACCGATAGCCCCCGTGCTTTTATGCAGCACCGCAAATCGTCCGGATTCGTCAATCAAAAAAACCTGGGCGTGGTAAAAGCCAAAGCGGTCTCTAATAAGCTCTACGGCCTCGCCCAACATTACCTCCTGATCCAGAATGGAGGTAGCCACCCGGCCCACATCGGCGCTGGTTTGCAATTGCACGGCGCCGCGGCGCGTTCTTTCCAGCAGGCGGCGGTTTTGCAGCATAATGGATAACTGGTCGGCCATGGCCCGGGCCAGGTTGATTTCCGACTCGGTGAAAACATGTTTTTGGCCCACCGCGTCGGCGCCCATGGCCCCAACCACCTCGTCTTCAAGCAAAATAGGCACCAGCAAGAGGGAGGCAATACCGCGCTCCAGGTTGATGTCTCTCACCGTAGCCACCAGGGGGTCGGCAACTACATCTTCAATGGCCAGCGGTTGTTTGGTTTCAATGAGTCTTTCGTAAGAGGGATTGCCCACAATGGGAAAACGCAGTCCCGGCTCAGCCGGTTTGCCGTCTTCAAAGAGGGCGAAGAGTTTGCCAAACTTCCTATCTTCTTCAAAAAAGAGAATCCCACCCTGTTTTAAGCCCAGTGTTGAGAGCAATTCGTCCAGCACGGTGTGATACATTTCCTGCTCGTTTTCAGCCGTCACCAAAGCGCGGCCCACCTTGTAGAGCGCCTCTGCCTCTTCGCGGGCGGCCTGGGTTTGTTCAAATAAACGAGCCGCTTCAATGGCTTGCGTGGCCTGGTTGGCCACGGCTTCGATGATGCGCAGGGTGTCTTCGGCCAATAGTTTGTCTTTATCGGGCACTTCAAAATCAAGGGCACCAATCACCACTTCATTTTGCAAACTCAAAGGCGCAATCAGCGTGGCGGCCTGGGTTGAGTCTTGCGTTCCGTTATCCTTGTTTGAACCAGATGCCTTTGGCCGGGTTTGGGTGGCCGCAAGCGGGGGAGAGATGATCATAGGCTGTTTGGTTTCAATGGCCTGGTCTATTTCGGGCCACCAGGTATCTGCCGGGGTTTCGACAAAGCCGTCTTTGGTCAGACGGTAGCCGGTGGTGGCCTTTTGCTCTTTTAAGAAAGCGCCCCACTGCTCGCGCAAATAGTATTCGTGCAGTTTGCGCACATCGCCCAAAGCTTTTTGCGATTCCTGGAAGGAACGGGCGGCCTCGATGGCGTTGGCCAATTGATTGGCCATGGATTGCAAAATGGTGATATCACCCTCGGTAAAAGCGCCGCGTTTGGTGCTCTGCACGTCAAGGGCGCCAATCACCTGGCCGCGGGCAATAAGAGGCAGGGCCATTTCGGAGTGGGTGTCGGGCAGGAGGGGATTATTGAACCAAACCGCGTCCTCGCCCACGTCCAGGGCAATGCGCGATTTGCCGGTGCCGGTGGCTGTGCCCACAATGCTCTTGCCGCCTACTTCTAGCTTGTGATGCATGGCCAGCATTTTGCGGCCCACTTCGCCGGTGGAAGCTTCAACCACCGCATAATTCCGGTATTCGTCAATCAAAAAGATAGAAACGTGATAGTAGCCAAAACGGTCGCGGATAAGGTCAACCGTTTGGGTCAGCAGGGTGTCCAAATCCAAAAAACTGGTGGCGGCCTGCGAGACCTCGGCTGCCGTTTGCAGAAGCGTAGCCCGATGTTGGGCCTCGTCCAGGAGGCGATGATTCTCCAGGGCCACCGACGTTTGCCGGGCGATGTCTTCGTAAAGGCGCACGGCATCGGCGGAAAAAGTGGTCTTTTTATAGTTTCCAATCAGGAAAAAGCCGTTGACTTCGCGGTTGAGCCAGATAGGGACCGCCACCAGGCTATTAATTTGCATCAACATCAACAATTGTCGTAAGGATTCGGTAAAACGGTCGTCTTCAAAAATTTTGTCTGAGATAACCGTTTGGCCTGTTCTGAGCAGCGGCTCCAGGCCCAACTCGTCGGTGGAAAAACGCGCGCCCGGGGCAATGGCGGGCCAGCCCTCCACTCCGTCGGGCAACGACGGATTATCCCAGATAGCCACCATTTCCAATTCTACACTGCCTTCAATTTCATCGTACATAAAGATGGCGGCGCCCCGTTCGGGTTCGGTGGCGGCAATGGCCTCGAGGCTGAGGGTGTAGATGGCCTGGGCCTGGTCGGCCACCAATAATTCCTGGCTCAACAGGGACAATATTTCTGAATGATAAAGGTTTTGCTGCGTTTCTTCAACCAATTGCAGATTTTGAATAACCACCGCCACCTGGCCGGCCAGGGTAGTGGCCCGGTTGATCAGTTGCGGCTTAAATTCAAACGCCTCTAAACGGCTGCCGATGAAGAGAACGCCCAGCCAGTTTCGGCCCACCGCCAGCGGCACGGCCAAAATGGACCGAACCCGGCCAAAATAGGTATTGATATTGGCCTGGGTATTTTCGTCCAGCTTGTCAAAATAAATGACATGGTGGGTGTTGGCGCTGGTTTGGGTGATGAATGAATAGTTTTCGGGGATGAGGGGAATAGTAAAAGTGGCAGCCCACTCATCTATGGGCGTGGTTTTATCCCACTCGGCCAAAATATCCAGCCTTTCGGGGACCCCGTTATCCGCCAGCGCCGAAATCATGGTCAGGGCGATGTAGTCTATATCCACTTCCGTCTGGGTTTCTGCGGGCGCCAGGCTTTTAACCAGGATGTCCAACAACTCCTGGGGGTGTTGCGCCTTGTTAAATTCTCCGGCAGCCCGGTACAGAACTTCGGTTTCTCGTAAAGCGGTAGAGGTTTGTTGTAGCAGCCAGACATTTTCCAGGGCGGAGGCCGTTTGGATGGCCAAGGATTCCATCAACGAAATCTGATCCGGGGTAAAGCCCTCCTCTTGCGTAATAAAAAAGGTTAATGTTCCCTGCAAGTTGCTGCGCTGGGAGTAAAAAGGCGCACAGGCCATCGCCCGCATGCCCGGCGGGGCCGGCACACCCGGAATATCCCAGTCTACCTGACTACTATCCCTGACAACGGTTTGGCGGGTATTCAGCGCCCTGGCCTCAAGGCCATTAGAGAAAATCAAACGCATTAAATTATGGGCCGCGGCGGGTGATAAATTCTGACGTTCCGGGATGGTTGAGGCCATAGATAGAAACGCTTCGCCATCGGTCACATAAACTTCGCCGTGAGCAGCGCCTATTGGGGCGGTGCAGGTTAAAACAGTTTTCTTAACCTCGTCAATGGTCGCGGCCTGGCTTAGGGTTTGACCAATGGTGTAAAGCAGGGCGGCCTGGTCACGTTCGCGGCGGATGGCTTCAAAGAGGCGATGATTTTCAATGGCAATAATGGTCTGGTCGGCCAGGGTTTGGTACACCCGGACCTCCTGCTCGGTGTAGTGATGGGGGGTTCTGGTGGAAATGGAAAGCACGCCCTTATATTCCGTGCCTAAAAACATAGGCGTTGAAAAAAGGGTAATGGCGCCCAAACCCTCATACATGAAGATACGGAAAGCGTCGTCCATCCGTTCGTCCTGGCCGTCGGGGTTTCTGAGGTCTTCAGAAATTAAGGGATGGAAGGGGGGTTTGGCCGAGGCATCTACCAGGGAGAACATCGTGGCCGAAATTTTAGAACCAACCGGCAAAATTCTATCGGATTCTCGATCCCAACTGGCCACAATGGTTACGCTTTCAACAGCGTCGGCGGGCGACACATCCAACAGCGAAATGCTCACCCGGTCAATGCCATAAGTTTTTATGGTTTCGATGACCACATTAAAGGTATCTTCCAGCGAGGTGCTTTCTACCAACGCCCGGCTGACCATATAAAGCTTCTGAGTTTCGGCCAGGGCCGCTTCGGTTTGCTGGAAGAGTTGCGCATTTTCTATGGCCACCGTAACCTGAGAGATGATGGCCTGGGCCAATTGTAATTCGTTTTGGGTGTAATTGCGATGCTGGCGGCAATGGCAAACCTGCAAAACGCCAATTAATTTATTCCGCACCACCAGGGGAAAGAGCGCTCGCGTTTGGATCTCTTTATCGGCTTGCGTTTCCAGTTGGCGGCGCAACTTTCGGTTCAGGTGAGGGTCGTTCAGGTGTTCGATGATATATTCAGGGTGTTCCAGGATGCGTCGTAACGAGGCCGAATCTTTTATGATTTCAAACCGCGGCCTGGCCGCCTCAAGCACAATTTCGTCGGCCAAGTTGCGGCTCTGTTGCACCGCCGTTTCAAATCGGGTTCTGGCGGCATTGAGCAATGACACCCTGGTCATGTCGGCGTTCAGGTAATTGATAATCTGGGCGGTCAGAATCTGGTAGATGCGCTGCAAATCAACGGTTTCGGAAAGCTGGCGGCTGGCTTCAAACAGAATGGATAATTCTTGGGAGCGTTTTTGGGTTTGCTGCAATAAACGCGAGCTTTCAATAGCCAGGGCTATTTGAGACGTGGCCTCTTCAAGCAGCCTGATATCGTCTTCGGCCCAATTCTTGCCGTCGGCCGCATCTTCAATGCCAATAACGCCAATAGTTTCGCCGTAAAGCCTGATAGGGGCAATCAATTCCTTATGTTCGTTATCTTGCAAGGTATCAACCATTTCTTGTTTTTTGGCAATGGCCAATTGAGCCGCCGGGGAGATGTCGGCTGTTTTGGTAATGGCCTGGCCGTCGTACTGATACCCTATTAACGATTTTGTTTCCTCCAGGGCGGCATGTTTAATTAAATCTTCCTGGCGTTGCAGGTTGTAAAGAATTTCTATTTCTTGCAGGTCGTTCTGCAATTGTTGCACGGTTTGGGTGGTTTGAATGGTTGCGGCAAACAGGCTGGCCAGGCTGGTTAAAAAGCTAACATCGGCCTCGTCAAAGTCGTCCGGCTTGTCGCTTTGTAAATTCAAAACACCCAGCAAGGTAGGGCCGTATTGCAGCGGCACAGCCAGGGCTGAACGGATGGAGGTGTCTGTTCCGTTCTGTTCAAAGGACGAGGTTGATCCCCGGCAAATATCAGGTATGTTTACCGACTCGCGCTGCCGCGCGGCCTGGCTAATGGGATTTTCTTCGGCAACCGAGAAAATATCTTTGTTGGGGGTAACGGGTTTGGCCCCAGGGCCAACTTCTAAATACAACCACAACTCGCTGCCGGTTGGCGAGAGACGGTAAATCTGCGCCGCAGGATAAGCCAGGTTGGTCAAAAGATGATGCAGCGCGGACTGCAAGGCGCTGCCCGCTTGCTCATTTGAGCCAAGAATCTGGTTGATGTCGGCGATGATTTGCAGCCGGCGGGCATATTTTTGGGCGAGCGGTTTGTAGCGCACGCTCTTGCGCGCGCCCCCGCGCACGCTTTTGTGCGCGTCCCCGCCTTTGTTTTTGGTTGGTGGCGTTTTTGACTTGCGCATACTGTTTCCTCTCTAATCTCCCCAGGCCGTTTCACTGGTCGTGGCTGTTGGAAGGGGATACCAGGTGAACGTAGGTTCGTTTGCCCCCAAAGGCATCGCCTAACTCTTTCACAGTGGTTTGCAAAACGGTATCCAGGTTGGTCGAGGCTCTCACTTTGGTAGTAATTTCTTTAATCAAGCTCTCGCGGTGGGTGGCGCGCCGGCTGGCCTGGTAACGCTGGGCGTTATCCAGGGCCAGGGCGGTCTGGTCAATAAAGGCTCTGAGCAATCTGAGCTGGGAATCTTCAATGGCGGCTTCCACATTTTTGTTGAACCCAACTTCAACCAGGCCAATATTTTCTCGGCGCAGGGTAATGGGCGTAAACAGGCGCATCCCCCACTCGGCCATACTTTCAGCCTCAAAGTTTTTAGAGTCAAAACGTTCATCCCAGCCGGTGATAATTTCGGTTCTGCCGGTTCTGATAATATCGGCCATGATGTCTGCGCTGTCCATGGGATGGCTGGCGCGTTTAAGATGGGCTTGGGAGACACCCACCCCGGCAATGGCGTTCACTCGCTGTTGGTCTTTGTCAACCAAAGAAAAAATCACAAAATCAAACCCCAGCACTTTGGTACAGGTTTGAAAGAAAAAGTCCAGGATTTCGTCAAATTGCAGGGTCCCGGAGAGGGCCTGGCTGAGCTGCTGCATGGCAATGGTTTCTTGCAAAAGCGACTCCGCCTCTTCCACCACGCTGATTTCGCGGGCCAGAATGTAACTACGGGTGACCGTTTGGTGGTAAGACTCTAATACATCCAACACCGGCAGCCGCAACTGCTCCGGTAGTTGGGTAAGGCAGAATTTTCGGACGGCCTGTCCCCATTGTAAAAGGGCGGCTTCATCCAAACCGGCCTGGCATAATTGCGCGCCGCGTTGGCGAACTGCGGCCTGGTCGGGGTTTTTGATAAAGCCCAATAAAGCTTTCACCTCATCCGCAGCCAGCTTCTTTAAGTCGGCAGGCCGGGGGCGGCGGGAGGGTGGATTTTCTTGCAAAATCTGGTGATACAGGTTAACCAGTTTGCTTTTTTGTGGCGATAAGGCAGCGTGAATTTCCATCAATTCAGTTGACTTGCTCATGACTTTACCCGTTTTGACTCAACCTGACCTGATCCGGCAGCGGGATTAACGTTTGAGCCGGAACCGCCCAGGCCCAGGATAACACCGCCATTGGCCGCGCCCAGAACTTTGCTCAATTCGGTCACGGTTGTTTTGAGAATATCGTCCACGTTGGTAGTGCTTCTGATTTTGCCGGTAATTTCTCGGATAATCTCCTCGCGTTTGGCCCGCCGCTGGGATGCTTCTAACAGGCGCAGGTTTTCCAGGGCTACCACCATTTGCTGCACAATGGTGTGGTAGAGCCTGGTTTGGGAGGTGGTAAAGCTTTTGCTTTTGGCTTTATAGGCCACCAGCAAAAACCCAAGCCGGTTCTGGAAAGTGGATAGCGGCAGCACCAGCAGCGTTTTGATGCGGATCAGTTTTAACGAGCGGCGGACCCGGTCGGTCAGGCGGGGGTCCTCATCAATGTCTTCAATAAACAAGCCATCGTGCAAAGGCACCAGTTGTTCCATCACCAGGTCGCCGGCCTTGAAGCGGGTGCCATTGGGAAAGATTGGCTCGCCGGTATTGGCCCAAATTGCTTTTTGTTCAATCATTTGCTCGGCGCTGTCTGGATCATCCACATACATGTAGATGGCGCTGGAATCAATGCCCGACTGAGTGATGGCCTCGATGGCCACTTGATAAACGGCCTCCTCGTCGCGGGCGGAAAGCAATTCCTGAGTGATTTGGTACAATTTTTCAGTTTCAGAAAGCGCAAGCTGGGTTTGGGTAAAAAAGCGCGCATTTTGAATAGCGTTGGCCACCTGGTCGGCCATTGTTTGCAGCAGGATAATGTCTTCGTCGGAAAATGCGCCGCGCTCCACGCTCTGTACGGTCAGCGCGCCAATCACCTCGTCCCGGCTAATCAACGGCAGGGCCATTTCCGAGTGGGTATCAGGCAGGTAGGGGTTATTGAACCAAACCGCATCTTCCCCCACATCCAGGGCAATGCGGGCCTGCCGATTTTTAACGCTCCAGCCAATCATAGACTCGCCCCCAATCTTGAGGCGGTGCTCGGCTTCAACCTGGAGCCGTCCGGCTTCGCCGGTGCCGGCCTCCAGCACAGCCCACTCTTTCTCCTCGTCAACCAAGAAAAGACCAACGTAATAAAAGTCAAACTTATCACGGATGAGATTGACCGTGGCGCTAATCAGTTCGTGAATATCCAGAATCGAGGTGGCGGTTCGGGAAACTTCGGCGGCGGTTTGCAGCAAACGGGAACGGTATTGGGTAGACTCAAACAAGCGGATGTTTTCAATGGTATTGGCGGCTTGCAGGGCAATGGAGTCTAACAAAGAAATATTGTCTTCGCGAAAACGGCGGTCAGGCTTGTTGTCGTAAACTTCCAAAAAGGCAATCACGTCGTTTCTGAGTAGCACCGGCACAATGAGCAAGGCCGTGCCCTGGTGCGTTTTCAGGTAATCAAATTCCGGGCTGTTTGTATCAAAGATGGAGGGAGCGTTGAGGTGAACTCTCAGTTCCTGTTTGGTTTCCATGACTTTGGTCAGGTAAGCCGAGTCGCTAAAATTAAAATGCGGGCGGCGATGCTGTTTGATAGAATGTGATGTATCTCGCCGGGTATAGTCGCTGATGGTGTAAAGGCTGTTCTCTTCAATCAAAGTCAGGGCGCACTCGGCCACGCCAAGAGCTTCGGCGGTTTCAGTGACCAGGTTATCGGTGGCGTCCTGGAGATCAAGCGTAGCCCCCATTTTGGTGCCGATGCCGTATAAGGTGGCTTGTTCCATCAGGCGGCGTTGGGTTTGGTCAAAGAGTTGGGCGTTTTGCAGAGCGGCGGTCAATTGGTTGGCCATCACTTGCAGGGTTTCAATATCTTCGTTACTAAAAGCGTTGGCTTTTTCACTTTGCACGTCCAGGGCGCCAATCACCGTGCCGCGAGAAATGAGGGGCAGGGCCATTTCTGAACGGGTATTGGGCAACAACGGATTATTGAAGTGAACGGCGTCTTCACCCACGTCCAGGGCAATGCGGGGTTGGGCTTGATCGGTTACGTAACCCACAATGGATTTGCCGCCCACTTCCAAACGGTGAGGCCGCTCAACCATAATTTTGCCGACTTTGCCGGTGGAGGCGCGGACCACGGCCCAATCTCTGGCCTCGTTGAGCAGGAAGATGGAAACGTGATAAAAGCCAAAACGATCCCGAATGAGGTCAACCGTTTTGTTGAGCACTTCATCCAGGTCAATCATGCGCGAGACGGCCTCGCCAACTTCGGCCACGGCTCTGAGCTGTTCGGCCCGGCGCTCGGTTTGTTCCAGCAGGCGGCGATTTTGAATGGTGATGGCAATTTGGTCGGCCATGGCCCGGGCCAGGTCAATTTCTCGTTGGGTAAATTCCCGATGTTGTTTTACCGCGTCGGCCCCAATCCAGCCAACCGTTTCTCCCTGAATAATCAATGGCGCTTCCAGCAGCGACCTGGGAGGTTCTACATTGAAACTGCGAAACTCTTCCAGGCGGGGGTCATTGGCGACATCGTAGCTGGTGAACGGTTGGCCGGCCAGCAGGATTTCCTGGTAGGGTACGCCTTCGATAACGGGGAATTTTAAACCCTCAGTATCCTGCACCTGGCTATCCTGCACATAAACCATAAGCTGGCCGTATTTGCGGTCGGAGGTGAGCAGGGTAATGGCGCCTTGATCCAGCCCCAGGCTGTACAGAAATTCAACCAGCGCTTCTTCCAACACTTCCTGGATGTCGGCGGCGCCGGCCAGCACGCGACCCGCCCGGTAAAGTAACTGCGTTTCAGCCAGGGCCGCTTCGGAGCGTTGAATCTGGCGGGCATTTTCAATGGCAATGGTGGTCTGGTTACAGACGGTGCGGTACATGGCCAGTTCACGCTGGTTGAAGCTATAGGGCACCCGGTATTCTATGGAGATGAAGCCAATCACCCGGCCGCGCGCTACCAGGGGGTTAAGGGCCAAACTCTGGGTGCCAAATCTTGATAAGAACTCCTGTTCCGCCTCGCTCAAACGCTGATCGCCGGAAACATGGTCTATAACCAGCGTTTCCTGGGTGCGGGTCAATTCTTCCAGAACCGGGTAGTCGGCCAGGCGGAAACGGTCGCCAATGCCTTCATCGCTGGCGGCGGCACGGGTATCGCTCACAAACACAATTTCGCCATGTCTTGAATTAGTGCCGGAGTCCAGCTCGTCGCACATGTATAATACGCTGCGCTCCACGCCTACGGCCATAATACTTTTGACCAGGGCGGCGTAAACGTCGTTGATGTTTGTGGCGGCCGCCAGTTGGCGGCTAATGTCTAACATCAGGTGGGTTTCTTGCAGGTTATGCTGAATATCATTAACCAGCATGGTGTTTTCCAGGGCTACAGCTATTTGCGAGGCGAGGGTGCCCAGGCGGGTCAGGTCTTGCTCGTTGAAATGGTTGGGTTCGGGATGAACAAAGGAAATGGCCCCTTTGAGTTGGTCTCGCCCCACTCTGATAGGCGAGCAGATAATAGAACGGACGGAGACGGTTTGGTCGGCATATTCAATAACCAGCCAGCGCTCATCCTGCTGCGTATCGGTGATAAGGGCCGATTGCTCATGTTTGAGCACCCAGGCGTCCAAACCTTCGGCCAGGATACGCTTAACCACGGTTTGCCGTTCCGGGTCTGAGAGTTCGTTCCGTTCGGGATAGGTGCTTTTAAAGTAAACCTCGCCGGTATCGGCCAGTAAGTGGATTTCGCCGGAGGTAGCGCCCAGGCGGTTGGCAAAACCAACCGCGGTGGCGGTTACGGCGTCAAAGTCCAGCGCTTTGCTCAGGGCATTGCTGATCTCATAGAGCAGGCTATTTTTATCGCGTTCAGAGATAGCCTCAAGGTAGAGCTGCGTTTTTTCAATGGCCGAAGCAATCTGGTCGGCCAGGGTTTGCAAGGCCGTTACATCATCCGGCTCAAACGTGCTGCCTTTGGCGCTTTGCAAATGGAGGGTGCCAACCAGGCGATCTTTGGCAATAAGGGGCAGCACCATCTCCAAACGGCGTCCGGTGCGAGGGGGAGGAGGGGTGAGATGATAATGACGATGGCGCCCGTTTTGACCCCTTTCCTGTTCGTGGAAATAAAAAAAACATGGCTTTCTATTTTGATTGACCCAACCGATAATGGATTGATCGTCGTCCACCGGCAGGCGATAGCCCTCTTTTTTCATTTCCCGACCGGCCTTGCCGGTGGCCTCGTGCAGCACCGCCCATTGGGCCGAGTGGTCAATCAAAAAAACGGCTACTTGGTAAAAGTCAAAGCCATCTTTGATGATTTTGACAATTTGTTTGTTAAGCTTATCAAGATTATGGGTTGAAGCAATCACCCGGCTCACCTGGGCGCCGGTTTCCAGGTATTGCGCCAGACGATTGGTTTTGGCCAGCGTTTGGGTCAATTCTTCAACTTGCGCTTGCAGTTGTTTAACCACCTCTTGTTGGCTCATGATGTTTCTCAATTCTTGACTCGTGATCGGCCTAACTCAATTTTAATAAAAAAGCGACAATCTTGTAATCAGTACCCTAAATCCCACACGGTATTCCCCTGTAGAATCTGGATGATCTGGTCGGGGAATTTGTCGGGGTCTATGGGTTTGCCCAGGAATCCATCGAACCCGGCTTTTTTGGCTTTTTCCATGGAAGCGGGATTGGCGTCGGCGGTGACGGCCACAATCCGAGTTTCGGCAAAACGGGGGTCGCTGCGCAATTTGGCCAGGGCTTCGTAACCGTCCTGGTAAGGCAGGTGGAGGTCCATCAGCACCAGGTCAACCTGGGGCATGGTGTCGGCAAATTCCAAAACCTGCCAGCCGGAGGCTCTCCACTCGTACCGGCGGACGCCAATAAAGGCCAACAGCCGGGCAATCAACACCAGGTTTTGCAGGTTGTCTTCCACCACCAACACGTAAGCATCTTTGGGATCAATCTGTTTTTTTTGGGTCTTTGTCGCTATATCGGTCATCATGAGGCACCTTTCAGAAAGCTTTCAATCTGTTCGGGAAGTTCGTCAACATCAATGGGTTTAGAGATGTAACCGTCGCAGCCGGCGTCAAAAACGTTGTCTCGGTCTTTTTTCATCACATTGGCCGTCATGGCCACAATGGGAATGTGAGCGGTTGCTCTTTCTTTTTTTAAGTTGTTGGTAATTTCGTAGCCGTCAATATCCGGCAAGTTGATGTCGGTAATAATGATGTCTGGCAGGTTCAGAAGGGCCTTGTGCAATCCTTCCTTGCCGGTGGCAGCGGCAATCACCTCGTAACCCTCTATCTCCAATACTCGTTTCACCAGGATCATGTTATCAGGGTTGTCTTCAATATATAGCACCTTGGCTTTGCCCATAGTTGAGCGGCCTCCTTATGAAAGTTCTTCACTATTTTGTTCAAGCAGCACCCCTTGCCGACTTGTTGCCGGGGAGCCCCCCAAAGCGTTTTGGGCGGCCAACACCTCATTAACCAAACTTTGTAATTGCGCGGTGGGGAATGGTTTGGTGAGATAACCATCTACTTTAAGCCGCTTCGCTTCTTCTTGCACTTCGGGCGAGCCAAAGGCCGTCATCAGCACAATGCTAATATCTGGATGCAGCGAACGAGCCACTTCCAACAACGTAAACCCGTTGATGCCGGGCATTTTTAGATCGGTCACCAGTAAATCGTACCGATTATAGGTTAGTTTGGTTAACGCTTCTTCACCGGAAGCGGCATCGTCAACCAGGCAAGAAATACCGGATTCTTGTAAGCCTTGCTTTAAAAAGAAAACCAGGGTTGACTCATCATCAACAATTAAAATACGCTTTGGCCGATTATGCTGGTCTAGCATACCTCTTGCTCCTCAAAATACAGCCCGACAGATTGAATGGCCCTAGCTTTAATATAACACAAAATATCTTTTGTTGTGGTTACAGGATGGTTACAGTTATGGAGAATGGGTAAGAGGATTGAATTGAAACACCGGCCCGTCTAAACAGGTCAACCAACCCCGGCCAACCTCGCAACTGCCGCATAAGCCCAGGCCGCAACGCATGGGGGCTTCCCACGATAATTGCGCCGGGAGATTCTCTGCCTCACACCAGGCCGCAACCGCCTGGAGCATGCCAATTGGCCCGCAGGCATACACCATTTTTGGAGGATCGGCGGCGTGGGCCAATACCAGGGGGATGGCGTCTGTGGCCAGGCCCGGCCGGCCCGCCGAGCCGTCTACGGTGGTCAGCCAGAGGGGCACCGCCAAGGCTTGAAACTCATCCGCCAAAAGCAGGCTGTTAGCCGTAGCAGCGCCAATAATCATTGAAACCCGGCAGCCAACCGCCAGCGCCTGCCGAGCCAAAAAGAACAACGGCGCCACCCCATAGCCACCCCCAATGAGCAACAGGTGTCCGCCGGAAGCGGGCAGGCGAAACCCCTGCCCCAAAGGCCCCCGCAGCCACAATAGATCGCCCACTTGCAATTGATGGATGGCCCGGCTAAAAGGCCCCACCGCGGCAATGGTCAGCGTGATAGGCCTGGCTCCGGCCAAGCTGAAGGGTTTGTCTTCCAGGCCGGGCAGCCAGGCCATTACAAACTGACCCGGTTGAGCCTCAAGGGAATCGGCCAGGGTGAAGGTTTTGGTAACAGCGTTTTCAACCTTGATGCCAACGATGCGGACGGCCTGGGGCAAAGAGGCCCGCTTTATTAACGGACCCTCAATATGGTGCTGGCTCATAATTATTTCCGGGCCACCAAAATCAACCGCCGGCTTGTTTCACTATCATACGCCTCAAAATCGTAACTCCCATAGGCATCCACAACTTTGAAGCCGGCTGTTTTTAACAATCTCTCCTGATCATTTTTTAAGTACATGCGGGGGTATTCCACGCTCCAAACCTTAAAATCACAAAGCTCGTCGCTATGGAAAATGTCTAAAATGTTGTACCGCGCGCCCGCGCCCAAATAATCTATCACAAACAACCGGGTGAAATCTTTTTGGTTGATGGCGGGAATGAATCTTGGTTTCTCTTGCCATTGTTTGTCCGTGGTGCCCTGGGTTAAAACCAATATCTTTCCGGGCCGTAACACCCCAAGCATACTTTTAAAAGCGTTGGCCGCTTCGGTTTCGTTGGGCATGTGGTGAATGGAGCTGGACAAACAAGCGACCGCATCAAATTGCCGGTCAAAATATTGCGGCAACTCGCGATAGTCTACCTGATGCAGGGGCAGGTCCAGGCCACATGCGCTAAGGTTTTTCTCTGCCTGCGCCAGCATCGCCGCCGAGGTATCGGACCCAACAACCTCACAGCCGAGGAGATGAAACAAATGCAGGTGTTTCCCGGTGCCACAAGCGCAGTCCAGCACGCTCCGCACCTGATTTTCCGCAAAGAGTCGGCGAAAGAATGCAAGCTCTAAAGGATCGTGGTCATCAAAGCCACTGTGGAACAAATCGTATCGCCCGGCAAAATCCTCATACAAATTTTGAGACATATCTTGTTACAACCTCCTTGTGCATCTTATAGATATTCAGAAAAGATTTTGAATTTTTACCGGGTAGAGACAGGGCAATGTCCTGTCTCTACCGAAAAACATTAATAGTTATGACTTCTCCCTCTCAGCATTTCTACTGAAGAGACATGATACTGATCCATAAAAGCCATCAACTCTTCGCCAATCTGTTGCATGGCCGACACGCCGCGATAATAGACCGCCGATCCCACGCCCACCACCGAGGCCCCGGCAGCCAACATTTCCACCGCATCCGGGCCGGTAGAAACGCCGCCGGTGCCAATAATGGGCACGGAAACCACTTTGGCAATCTCATACACACAGCGCAAGGCAATGGGTTTAAGGGCCGGGCCGGAGATGCCGCCCACCCGGTTGGAGAGGAGGGGCCGGCCCGAAACAGGGTCAATGGCCATGCCCGGCATGGTGTTGATGGCGGTAATGGCATCGGCCCCGGCCTCCACTACCGCTGCGGCAATGCGAGCAATGTTGGGCACATTGGGAGCCAGTTTGATAGCCACCGGGCAAGCTACCGCTGCTTTGACCGCTGCGGTAACAGCGGCGGCGCTGTTGCCTGTGGCGGCAAAGGGCGTGCCAAACTCATCGCCTACGTTGGGGCAGGAGATGTTGATTTCAAGCATGTCGGGCTGGCTGGCTTCAACAATGCGGGCCACTTGCACAAATTCGTCTACCGTTCCGGCAAAAATACTGGCGATCAACGGCACCCCCAAGGGCCGCAATTGCAAGCGGGTTACGGCCAGCAGGTTAGCCTCCTCCGTTGCGCCGGGGTTGGTCAGGCCGATGGCGTTAAGCAAGCCCGCGCCAAAGTCAAACGCTACCGGATTGGGATGTCCGGCCCGAGGCGTTGGGCCGCAGCTTTTGGCCGTAATCATGCCCGCCCCGTTACGCGCCGCCCGCGCCATCAACGCCGCGCTGGTGCCAATAACGCCGGAAGCCAGCACCAGGGGGGTATGGAGTTGAAAATTTAAGAAGTTACAGGAAAGTTTAGAAACCGGCATAAGCATAGATCCGTAACACGCGACACCTGACCTGATACGTGATCCTCACCCTCTACGCTCTCCCCAACACTGCCGCCAGCAAGGCCATGCGAATATACATTCCATTTTTGACCTGGCGGAAATAGGCCGCGCGCGGGTCGTGGTCAACGGAGTAATGGATTTCGCCAACGCGGGGCAGGGGGTGCAACACAATCATTTTGGCTTTGGCCTTTTCCATAATTTCTGGGGTGATTTCGTACTGGTCTTTGACCTCCTCGTATTGGGCCAGATCGGTAAAACGTTCTTTTTGCACCCGCGTTACATACAAAACATCGGCATTTTCAATCACATCGGCCACATCGTGGGTTTCGCGCACGTCTTTGCCCGCGTCAATGACCTCGTTCATGATCACCATGGGCATGCGCAAAATTTCGGGGGAGACAAAGCGCAAACTCACGTCATACTGGGCCAGCAATTTGGTCAGCGAATGGACGGTGCGGCCATAGCGCAGATCGCCCACCATGGCCACTTTCAGGCCGTCCACCGTGCCCAACTCTTCGCGGATGGTGAACAGGTCCAAGAGTGCCTGCGTGGGGTGCTCGCCGGCGCCATCGCCGGCGTTGATGATGGGGATTTGGGCGTAATCGGCCGCCGTCTGGGCCGAGCCAAGCTCTGGGTGGCGCAACACAATCACATCAGAATATTGCTCCAGGGTGCGGATGGTGTCGGCCAGGGTTTCACCTTTGCTTACGGAGCTAAATTGCACGCCCTGAGTGATGGGGATGACACTGCCGCCCAGCCGCTCCATAGCGGCAATAAAAGAGGCGCTGGTGCGCGTGCTTGGCTCGTAAAAAAGGCAGGTCAGCACAAAACCGGCCAACAAATCTGTTCCGCCCACCCGATTCACCATCTCGCGCATCTCCCGCGCCCGGCCAAAAATGTAAGACAACGTCTCCCGGTTAAACTGGGAGACGGAAAGAATGTCCTGGCCGCTCAAACCATTTCTGGAATCAGCCGGGCCGGGCACAGCAGCAAAGTTAAATAAAGGTTCTACAGTTGTGGTCAGCATTGTTTCATTCCTTATTTAATGGATTAAGATTCCTCAAGATACTTTTTAACCGTGGCCACCTGCTCCGCCGAAATTTTACCCAACTCACTCAACGTATCCAGAATTTCAGATAATCGAAACGCGGCGCGCAAACGATAGCCCTTTTCGGCCAGGTTTTTGTCGCCGCCCTGCTCGCGGTCAATCAACACAGCCACATCCGCTACGTGCAGACCGGCGGCCGCCAATGTTTCAATGGCCTTGAGCACGCTGCCACCACTGGTCACTAAATCTTCAAGCACCACCACCCTATCACCCCTGGCAAAAACGCCTTCAATGGCTCTGCCGATGCCATGCGCCTTCACCTCTTTACGCGGATAAATCAGCGAACCGTTGGTAAGGAGCGTCACCGCCGCGCCAATGGGCAAGGCGGCATAAGGCACTGCGGCAATGCGGTCAAACGAAAGCGGTTTTAACAAACCGGCGTAGGCCTCGGCCACCATTTTTAAGAGGGAAGCATCACCGGCCACCCGCCGGAGGTCAATATAAAAGGGCGACTGTTTGCCCGAAGCCAGGGTAAATTGGCCAAATTGAAGACAGCCTACTTCGTACAGCTTCAAAATCAAAGCCGTAGCGGGTGAAGCCGGTTGTGGGGCAGGCTTGACCTTCTGTCGGGCTTGGTTGATCTGGTCCCGTAAAGCCAGCGCGGCCGCCCGCGGGTTGTTGGCATAAATAACTCCCCGCGAAACAGGGATAAGCATACCGCTATCTCTGCCGGTCAAACCGGCAGCCAGCGTTGCCGCCAAATCGCCCCCCTGCGCGCCAACGCCGGGGGCCAATATCCAATTAGGGGTCAAACGCCGGAACTGGGCCAGGGCGTGCGGCTGAGTAGCCCCCACCACAAACCCTATTTGCTCCACACTGCCCCAGGTTTGAGCCTGGCGGGCAATATGTTCAAACAACCGCTCTGCCCCGGAGCCAAACTCCTGCACGGTTTTGGCCGAGGGGTTGGAAGTGTAACCCAAAATAAAGACCATTTTGCCGGGGTAAGTCAGAAAAGGGTCCACCCCGTCGCGGCCCAGGTAGGGATTAAGCGTAACCGCGTCCGCTTCCAACACCTCAAATACAGCCCGGGCATAGGCTGCGGCAGTGCTGCCGATGTCGCCGCGTTTGGCGTCGAGCAACACGGGGAGGTCATCCGGCACGGCTTTGATGGTTTGGGCCAGCGCGGCCAGGCCGGCCGGGCCATGCTGCTCGTAAAAAGCGATGTTGGGTTTGTAGCAGCAAACCAGGTCGGCGGTTTGCTCGATAAGGCCTTTGCCCCAGGCAACTAACGCTTTTTCGTCAACCGTAGGCGGGAAATGGCCGGGGAATTTCACCGGATCAGGGTCAAGGCCAACACACAACAGCGAATTGTTACGCTCAATCGCGCCGGTCAATTTTTGGATAAAGGTTTTATTTGGCAAGATGGATTCCTCCGGTAGATGAGACTCCAGACGTTACGGCCACACCCACCCGCTGCCCGGTCTGGCCAATACCCGGCGACGCGCTGCCTGAGAAACATCGAAAACGGTTTCTCCGCGCAAAATCACCCGCTGCACCCGTCCGGTCGCGATCATGCCGGCAAAGGGGGTCCAGCCGCACTTGGTTTGCAAGTCCTGGTTAGAAATGGTGTATTGGGCTTGAGGGTCCACTTCAACGTAAGTATCGGCTTGCGCCGGGAGGTTAAAGATACGCCGGGGATTGGTAGCCATCAATTCAATCAGTCGCTCCAGGGTGAGGCGGCCTTCTTGAACAGCGGTGAGCATGAGCGGTAAGGCTGTTTCCAAACCAGGAACGCCCGGCGGGGGCTGGGATGAGTGTTTTTCGGCCAGGGTGTGGGGGGCGTGATCGGTGGCAATACAATCAATAGTAGCAGAAAGATGCGCCCACAAAGCAGCCACGTCGGTTTGGTGAGCCAAGGTGGGGCGCATGTCGGCCAACGGCCCCAGTAAATCAGAGTGAGCTTGAGTGAGAAAAAGATGATGGGGGGTCACTTCGCAGGTTACCGGCAAACCCTGCCGTTTGGCTGCGGCAATCAGTTCAATTTCGGCTTTCCGGCTGATGTGGCAAAAGTGAACGGGGCGTTGGTAAACGGCGGCCAGGCCAATGCCCACCGCCACGCTTTGCCCCTCGGCGTGCATGGCAATTATTTTTGAGCGAGGCCAGGTGCGAAAACAGGTCATCAGGGCAGATAATTCTACCACCCGCAAGGGGCCAAAGGTTTCATTAAGATAAATTTTAAGGGCGCCGGCATAAGGAGCCAGGCGGGGTAACTGGTCGAGTTGGCCAGGGCCGGCCCCAGCAAAAAGCCCAACATCGCAGCGGATCGCTTGTTGGGCCTTTTGTCGAGTTTCCTGCAAAACCTCTAACGAGGCGAGAGGCGGCGTGGTATTGGGCATAGCCAATATAAGGGTAAAGCCACCGGCCAAAGCCGCCGCCGTGCCGGTGGCAAAATCCTCTTTATGCTCGCCGCCGGGCACGCGCAAATGGGTATGAACGTCTATCAAACCGGGTAATTTTAACATTTTCCTTATTTGGGCGCTTTGTTTAGCAGGCGGGCAATGAGCATAAAAAAACGCCCGATTCTTGGAGAATCGGGCCATTGATTTCTGATAAGCAACTTAGCCAACGTATTAAATTGCCAAGGTGAAGGTTCAGGCTCATTCACCCTCCAACAATTTCGCGCCGGGGCTGGATTATAACATAACCCCAGAGACAGGACAAATCACAAACTGAACGAGATTTTCCCTAATTATTCCCCACCCACCACTTTTAAAACCAGCCACTCCCTTGAGCCAGGCCCAACATGACCCACCCCAATAGTTGGGCGCGGCCAACAAATATCCCTAAAAACACGGCCACAATGAACAGCAAAACAATGATAACCAGGGCCATACAGCCGAATAACATCCACAGCGAGGTGTTATTTCCTGAAGCCATCGCGGCTACGCCAGATGCAACCGGCACAGAAGCAGGCGGCGGAGAGAGGGGCGGGGCAGGGCGATCAGGGGCATTAGAATCTGGTGGGGCGGTGGTAAAAAGAAAATGAGTATCCCCCACACTAACCCGATCATTGTTTTTTAGCCGGGTTGGTTGCCCAATGAGCACGCCGTTAACGTAAGTGCCGTTGGCGCTGCCCTGGTCGCTGATGATGAAGGTGTTATCAATGGGGGTAAAACTGGCATGATGACGGGAGACTTTTTGATCGGCCACCACAATCGCATTACTTTTTTCGCGGCCCAGGCGCACTTCGCCGCGTAAGGGGAACGAATGACTCAGGCGTCCCCCGGCAACCAGGGTCAGGTAGGCCGTAGGCGGCGCTTCCTGAATGGTTTGAAACTCGGCCTCGGTAAATTCGTCTTCTGTATCGGCAATATAACGTACCAAAAATGCTCACCTATTTGCGGAAATATCAACAATTATTATAGCACATTTAACTTTTGAAATCCATACACTTGACCATAATGAAAAATGGCGTTATTATTATACGTAAAGTTATTGATGATTGGGGGTGATAATTATTAACAGAGGACAATCAAGCAGACTTTTTATATTGTTGGCGATAGCTTTGTTGGGCCTGATCTGTATTGGTCTGGTAGGGTTGGGCGGCGCGGTTTATCTCATTCAGAATCGCCAGGCCGAGCAGGCGGCGATCCCAACGGCCACTATTTTTGTGCCTATCCCTACGCCCACCAATACGCCCACCGCTACCCCCACCCCCACCGCTACCCCTTTGCCAACTCCAACCAGTACCCCCGTTATCCTTCAGCCCGGACAGGAAGTGTCTACCGAAGCCAATCCACCTCAACAAGAAGCAACAGCAACCAGTGCCCCGGCAGAAGAATCACCTACAGAAGAACCGCCCACCGAGGAACCAATAGATGAATCTGAACCAACGCCAACCTCAATGCTGCCCACCGAGGAGGCCCTCGTCGAGATAACACCCACCAACACGCTGGTGATCCAAACGCCCACCCAGGAAATTACAATGACCGCCACCGTTCCCCTGGCGGCCATACCGGAAGGCGGCGGCGCGCTACCGGCCAATAATCATCATTATATAAGCTGGATGGGGGTTGCTTTATTGGCGCTGTTGCTGGTAGGGGTGTTCAACCATTTGAGATCATCCTCATCATCCTGACCTCATTTGATTTAAGGATAAAAAAAATGCGGCAGCTAAAAAGCTGTCGCATTTTTTCTTGCCGCAAACGCTTTCTACTGTTCGTCTTTCAAATAACGTCCAATAGTGGTCAGCAGCCGATTCAGATCAACCGGCTTGGTAAAATGCTCATTGGCGCCGGCCGCCAGGGCGCGTTCTTTATGTTTGGCGCTGGCCCAGGCAGAAATAGCAATAATTGGAATGTGGGCCGTTGTGTCTTCAGAACGAATGATTTTGATGGCCTCAAAGCCGTCCATCCGGGGCATGCGTAAATCCATCAAAATCAAATCCGGAAGCCAAGCTTTTGTCTTTTCAACGCCTTCCACCCCATCGCTGGCTACAGCCACTTCAAAACCATTGAGTTCAAGCATCTGAGCCAGGATGTCTCTTTGAGCAGGATGATCTTCAATATATAATACCTTTGACACAAATCGCTCCAATCGAGTGATTTACTTTTGCCTACATTATAGCGCAAAGCACAAATTTTCTCAAGACAACCGCCACAGTATATCAAGCAAAATTGCTACATATATACCCCAAAAACAGTATTTTTTAATCTTAATTTAATCTTTGTTTCATTTTTTTTTAATCTTTGACGAGTATAGTGTAGACACACTAAGTTAAGTAGTGTGAACCCTCCCTCCTAATGAAAAACCCGCGTTTGTGGCAGCGCGGGTTTTTCTCTTTTTTAACGTCCATCCTAAATTAGTTTAATTCATTTCCTAATTCAAAGCAAACTATTACTCACAAAATAACTATTGGTTTGACATTCTGCTCTCTCTGGCTACCATAGAGCCATTGGGGGAAACCGGACCAAAAATTCATCCAAATATTATCTGAGCGAGGATAAATGACAAACCAAACACCAAAAGTAGTGGTCGTAACCGGGGCCTCAACCGGCATAGGCCAAGCTTGCGCGCTACACCTGGACAAGCTAGGATTTTACGTTTTTGCCGGGGTCCGCAAACAAGCAGACGCCGAAGCTTTACGGCAACAAGCATCCAGCCGATTAATGCCGGTGTTTTTAGACGTAACCCAAAACAAGACCATTATCTCCACCGCAGAAGCCGTGCGTGATTTTGCCGGCCCGGCCGGTTTGGCCGGATTGGTCAATAATGCCGGCATTGCCGTGGGAGGGCCGCTTGAGTTTCTGTCTATTGAGGCCCTATGCCGGCAGATTGAGGTTAACGTGATTGGTCAAATTGCTGTAACCCAGGCCTTTTTGCCCCTGCTCCGCTTGGGCCGGGGCCGGATTATTAATATGGGGTCAATTAGCGGGCGGGGAGCGATGCCCTTTATGGGGCCTTACGCCGCTTCAAAATTCGCTCTCAGGGCGCTGACCGACTCGTTGCGGTTGGAACTTAGGCCCTGGAACATCCAGGTGTCGTTGATTGAACCGGGAGCCATTGACACGCCCATTTGGGAAAAATCGCTATCCGCCGCCGATGAATTAGCCAATGCCTGGCCGCCAGAAGTACACGACCTTTACGGCCAGGCAATGACCACCACTCGCCAGACCATTTTTAAGGCCGGCCAAAACGCCGTTTCTGTTGACGAGGTGGTGGGGGCGGTAACGCACGCGCTCACGGCCAAACAACCCAAAACTCGCTATCTGGTGGGACGAGGCACCAAGGTTATTGCGTTGGCAATTAAACTGCTGCCCGACCGCGTGCGCGACTGGTTTATATTAAAACAACGCAACGGCTAATCGGCTTGCTCGGCCAACCAGCGTTCGGCCTCAATGGCCGCCGCAGCTCCCATCCCCGCCGAGGTAATGGCCTGTCTGAAAACGGAGTCGGTGATTTCACCGGCCGCCCACACCCCTTCAACACTGGCACGCAAACGCCTATCGGTAACAATAAAGCCCTGTTCATCAATCTCAAGCTGGCCTTTGAACAAAGCCGAGTTGGGGATGTGGCCAATGGCAATAAATACGCCGTCGGTGGGGTGGGTCCAGGTTTCGCCTGTTTTTACGTTTTTTAATTCCAGGCCGGTTACGGCGGCCTCCCCTTTGATTCTGGTAACAACGGTATCCCAGATAAAGTTAATCTTTTCATTCTTTTTGGCCCTGGTTTGCAGAATAGGGCCGGCGCGGAGTTCGTCCCGGCGGTGAATGACCGTGACGCTGCGGGCAAACCTGGTCAAAAAGATGGCCTCTTCCAGGGCGCTGTCGCCGCCGCCTACCACCACAATGTCCCGCTCTCTAAAGAAAAACCCGTCACAGGTAGCGCAATAACTTACGCCGCGCCCGGTCAATTCTACCTCGCCCGGCACGTTTAATTTACGATACGATGCGCCGATGGTAATGATGAGGGATTTGGCATAATAATCGGCGCCGGGAGACGAAAGTTTAAAGGGACGTTGGCTCAAATCAGCCTGCTCAATGTAATCCATTTTTATTTCGGCGCCAAAACGCTCGGCCTGCTCTTTCATTACTGCCACCAATTCTGGGCCGGTAGCGCCGCTGAAGCCGGGATAATTTTCAACTTCGCTGGTGGTATTGATCTGCCCGCCAAATTCATTGCCGGTAATAACCAGCGGTTTCAACTCGGCCCGACCGGCATATAAGGCTGCGGCCAAACCACTGGGGCCAGAACCAAGAATGATGGTTTCACGGATGTCGTTGCTCATCTTAATCACCTTTTCCTTAATTAAAGGACACAGCCCAAATATTATTTCTTAATTTACTTATCTTTAGACGACAAAACAGGGCCAAAACTTACTTCTGGTCGATTTTAGGTTACGCCGAGGCACAGCCGAAGTGTCTTCCGGTTTCTAAACTTTTCAGGCTTCTACAAACGCACCTTTTTTACCTGCATCACCAGGTCAAGCTCGCGCAGCGTATCAAGCACGTCCTCCGGCACATCAGTATCTACCCCGATAAATGAAATGGCCCGGCCATAAGGCTCGTCGCGGCCGTAGCGCCAGATAGCAATATTAATCCCCTGCTGCCCCAACAACGTGCCTACCTGGCCGATGAAGCCGGGCCGGTCGTGATTGCTGACCACCAAAATAATGCCCTCCGGGCGCACGTCCACCCGATAGCCGTCAAATTGCACAATGCGCGGCTCATTGTGGTTGAACAAAGTGGCCTCCACGGTGTGACTACCCCCGGCCCACTTTACGCAACAGGAGATCAAATTTGGATAATCACTGGGGATATTGCTGGCCTGGGAAACAATGACGCCCCGCCGTTGGGCCAGGTGGGGGGCATTCACGTAATTCACCGTCTGATGCAGCACCGGCTCCAGCAAGCCTTTCAAAATGGCTACTGTTACCGGCTTGATATGCCCCTCCAACTCATCTCCCTTCACCCGAACCTCTACCCGTTCCACCGCATTGTCGGCCAACTGAGATTGCAAACTGCCCACGCGCTCGGCCAAGTTCAGGTAGGGCCGCAATATCCGCAATACACTCGCATCCTGCACCAACGGTAAATTCACCGCATTTCGATAATCCACCTCCCGCAGTGCGTCCAACATCTGATCCACAATCTGCGTGCCCACATCTCGCTGCGCCTCCTGTGTGCTTGCGGCCAGGTGGGGGGTAATCACTACATTGTCCAGGGCCAACAGGGGGCTATCCGCGGCCAGTGGCTCTTTGATAAACACATCCAGGGCTGCTCCGGCAATCTTTCCCCTCCGCAAACCCTCAACCAGGGCCGCCTCATCTATCAACGCTCCGCGCGCCGTGTTGACAATCCGCACCCCATCCTTCATTTTTTTAATTGCTGCCTCATCTATCAAGCCTGCCGTTTCCGCGGTGCTGGCCGCATGCAGGGTAATGAAGTCGGACCGGGCCAATAGCTCGTCTAACTCCACCGGCTCTACCTTCAACTCTTCCGCCACGTCATCCGCCAGGTAGGGGTCGTATGTGATCACCTTCATCCCAAAGGCGCGGCAGCGCAGCGCTACCCGCGCCCCAATTCGTCCCATGCCAATAATGCCCATTGTTTTCCGGTATAACTGCACGCCCACATAGCTCTTACGGTCCCATTCTCCCCCCTTCAATTTCCGGTATGCCTGCGGCAAATGCCGCACCAGGGCCAGCAACAGGGCCATGGTGTGTTCCGCTGTGGCGGTGGCATTGACTCCGGGGGTGTTCATCACCACCACTCCGCGCATGCTGGCGGCATCTACGTCTATGTTGTCTACGCCCATGCCGGCTCGACCCACCACCTTCAGCCTGTCGGCCGCGGCCAACACTGCCTCGGTGACCCGCACACTGCTGCGCACAATCAAACCATCATAATTCCCAATCCGCTCTGCCAAGCCCTCCGACGTTAAACCTTTTACAATATCAAATTCAACATCTTCCGCGCTCTCCAGCCGGGCCAATCCCTGCGGCGACAGGTCATCGGTAATCAATATTTTGTATGTCATTTTCCTCACTCCAAATAATTAATAATGGTCCGCTAATCCAAACTACTAATTTTGCCGGTAAAAAAAGAGGCGGCCACGCGCATGCTGTGTCCGCCATTGGATGGGTGCAAGTTTACCTCAATTAATTTATTTGAGCAATCTGTATGGGTCTTGCCTGGGGTGTTTCAATCCTTTTTCTAATTATTTTCACACCCAATTCAAATGATTTTGGGCTATAGTGAATAAAAAGGCCTTTGTCTCTAGCCAAATTTCCTATTTAATAGCTTCTCTCATTTTGATAGACTCTATCTAAGGAATTCAACCATCAAGTTGTAATCACTTTGTAACCAACCAGGCGCAATTTTCGTGATAAACTTTTAGTAGCAATTCAGAACATTAACAGCGGAGGGGCCAAACGTGTTCGTAGACCCATCAATCTTGCTATCCAGCCAGGCGATTGTTCCTTTAGGCATTACTTTGATTTACCTTGCGCTTTGCATTTTTTTATTTGTGCGGCGCAAATTAGACGACGCTATGGATGGCCTTTGCGCCGCCTATCTGTTTTTGAGCGCCCTGTGGAACGTTAATCTGGCGGCGGCAGTTGTCAATGCGCCGGCCATACCCGGCCTCAGTTGGACGCAGGTAGCCGGGTATGGGCTGGTTATTTTGGGCATGGTCTATTGGGCCTTTGCCCGCGCTTTTTTGCAACGTCCAGGCATAGCGTGGTGGGGCTGGGCTATGGGCCTGGCCGGTTTGGCCGCAATGATCAGCCTGGACCTGGGCTGGTTTGTTCTGCCGCCGTCGGCCCTGGCCTGGAGTTATGGCTGGCTTCAGCCCGCCAATCTCACTTTTACCCTCAGCATGGTATGGGCAGGCCTTTTTTTGGCCATCGCCATTGTCACCACCGAAGTGCAATATTTCCGCACCCAAAGCCCGGCCCATAAAAATAGAATCAGTTTTTTATTAATATCTATCGTGCTGTCGGCTGTAGGTTATGGCCTGTATTTGTCGCTGCTGGAACCTTTTTGGACGGCCGGTTTGATTATCGCCTGTTTAGGCGGAATTTTAACCATTTACATTGTGGTGGTTGAAGATTTGGTTGATTTAAGCACGGCCGTGCGCCATACCATCAGAATGTTGATTGTGGCCCTGGTTACGGTAACGGTTTACCTGGCCGGCATTTATCTGGTCAATATCTTCCTGGGCAACCTTCTGGCTTCTATGTTCTTGACCCGTTTTTTAGACCGGACTCTGTTGGTTGCCGCTGTTACAGCGGTGTTGCTGACCATTGTCTACGGCCCTATTCGCCAAATCAGTATCCGTTTGGCCAATCGCCTTCTTTTTGGCCAACATTATGATTACCAGGTGGTCATCCACAATTATAGCCAGGCCATTAGCAATATCCTGTACCTGAGCGAACTATCGGCGGTGGCTTTGACTCATATCGGCCAGGCCCTGGGCGTAGAAAACAGCACCCTTTTTATTCTGGATACGGAAAAAGACAACGTTTTTAACCTGCGTTCCGTGCCCCCAACCAGCAGCAACGGGTCACCCAAATTAATTTCTCTTTCAAAAAATACGCCCATTACCAACCGCCTGGTTATTGAACGCCAGGCGTTGGCCCAATATACCATTGATATTTCGCCTCAATTCAAAAACGCGCCCACCTCCGAATGTAAAGCCTTGCAGGCCCTGAAGGCGGAATGGTTTATCCCCATTCTCAAACAGGAAAGGCTCATTGGCCTGTTGGCCGTGGGCCTCAAACAATCAGGCCGGGCCTACAGCGTGCAAGACATTCGCCTGCTCACCACCCTGGCCGACCAAACCGCCCTGGCCCTGGAAAACGCCGCGCTATTTGACCGGCTGCAACGCAACCTGGAACAAACCACGCGCATGAAAAATTTAATGGACAACGTGTTTGACAGCATTGACAACGGCGTTATCACCACCGACATTGCCGGCAAGATCACGCTGTTCAATCGCGCCGCCGAAATCATTATGGCCACCCCCGCGCATCGCTGTATTGGTTTCTCCTACACCGACGTGCTACCCAATTTTGCCAAAACCATTCTGCCCAACCTGATCAAAAATGTAACCCACCGCGAAGACCATTACACCGATTACGAGATCACCTCAGAGTTGCCGGGCCGGGGGCAGGTTAACCTTAACATGAACTTGGCCCCCCTAAAAGATGCGCAAAATCAAACCCAGGGGGTCGCCATTGTGGTAGACGACCTGACCGAAACCAAACGACTGCGCGCCGTGCAAGATATGTTCCGCTGTTACGTATCGCCGGCCGTGGTTGACCGTCTGCCCTCAGACCCGGCAGACCTGAAACTGGGTGGAAATCGCCAGGAAGTGACCATCCTCTTTGCCGACATTCGCGGTTTTACCACTTTTAGCGAAAAATTGGCCCCGGAGGAATTGGTTGACGTTTTGAACCAGTACCTGTCAATGGCGGCTGCTTCAATTTTAATGTATGAAGGCACCCTGGATAAATTTATGGGCGACGCCGTTATGGGCATCTTCAACGCCCCCCTGCGCCAAGACGACCACGTTCTGCGGGCCGTACGCGCCGCCGCCGCCATGCAGCGCGCTATCAACGATTATCACCACAGCATTGGGGAAGAACGCGGCCTCACCTTTGGCATTGGTTTGCACGTGGGCGAAGCGGTGGTGGGCAACGTGGGCATGTCGGACCGGATGGACTACACCGCCATTGGCGACACCGTTAACCTGGCCAAACGTATTCAAGAAAATACTCCCGGCGGCAAAATATTGGTCAGCGAAGCGGTGTACCAGGCCACCAAGGCTTCAATCAACGCCGTCTTCTACCAGGAAATGAAAGTAAAAGGGCGCGAACAGCCGGTGAATACCTATGAGCTGCGCGCAATGTAGCCCTGGTTGGTTGACTCAAGGCCCCGGTTTCCTTATACTTAAGTCAATTCATCTCATTTTTTGGATAAGGTCCAATGTCACCTAACAAAAAAGCGTCAGAAACAGCCGATTACACTATTCTCATTGTAGACGACGAGGCCATAGCCCGAGACACCCTGGAAGGCCACCTGATAACCGAAGGCTACAACCTGACTTTGGTTAATAGTGGCTTTCAGGCCCTAAAACATCTTGAGAAAAATCACGCCGACCTTATTTTGTTAGATATTATGATGCCCCACATGGACGGCTTTGAGGTTTGCCAACGGATAAAGACAAATGAGCGCTGGCGGCACATTCCCGTTATTTTGTTTACGGCGTTTTGGGATGATGAGGTAGAGCAGCGCGGCACAGAAGTAGGGGCCGATGGCTTTTTACAAAAACCCATTAATGGCGTTAAATTAAGGTTGCTGATTCGCTCGATCTTGGAAATAGAATAACGGCTATTTTGACAAAGAGCGACGATGCTTCATTCTTCTCAGACAACTTCTAACGTATTCCTCTCTCAAGGGTGTGCCCGACATTTTAGGAGGACCGGGGGGTGTGGGGGACGTCCCCCTAATTCCCCCCTCGGCGCTTTCCAAAAATTTTGGACGCACCCCTCTCTCAATTAATTCTTCCCAACCTCGACCATCTGTGCTAAAATGAGATAGCATAAATCCCAAAGGTGGTCTTGATGCCCATTACTTACCTCACCGGCCCGGCCGGCGCGGGCAAAACAACCTATGCCGCGGCCCAACTGCGCCAACTGTTGACCGGCCACGTTCCGGCCAATAACATCCTGGTGCTGGTGCCGCAACAAACACTGGCCGAACCCTATCGCGCTTTGTTTCGCGACTCGTCCCTGCCGGGGAGCGGGATGGTAGACATTTTGACCATGAACGGCCTAGCTCTGCGCACCATTGACCTCTTTTGGCCGCTGGGCGCCACTGCCGCCGGTTTTGGCCGCCCGCATGAGCGACCCGTTTTCCTGAATATTGAACAGGCCCAATACTATCTCCGGCAGGCCATTGAGCCGCTGCTTGAACAGGGCTATTTTGATCCTAACGTTGTGCCCGTCACCATCTCCCTGCCTCGCCTGGTCAGCCAAATCTTGGATAACCTGAACAAAGCGGCCCTGATTGGTCTATCCCATACCGAGGTTGGCCAGCGCCTGGCCGCCTCCCTCACCCTGGAACCCGGCAGCCGCGTGGCCCTGGAACACACCCAGGCTTGCGTCAACCGGTTCCGCGAATTTTGCCTGGCCCGCAACCTGCTCGATTTTTCGCTACGGATCGAAACCTTTTACCAACATCTCTGGCCGGTACCTGGCGTGCAACAATACCTCACCAACCGCTATCGCCATTTAATTATTGACAATGTTGAAGAGGACACGCCCTTTGCCCACACCATTTTGCGCCAATGGCTGCCCCACACCGAGTCGGCTCTCCTGGTCAACGATGAAGACGCCGGTTATCGCATTTTTCTGGGCGCCAACTGGCGCACCGCCCGGGACCTGTCCAACCTGAGTAACGAGACAATCTCAATGAATGAATCCCACGTCGCTCCCGCCGACATGCTGGCCTTTGGCGAGCGCATCAACCAAATCTTGCAAAGGCAGCCAAACAAATCAACAACTCACAATTCACAATTCACAATTCACAATTCACAATTCACAATTAATCATTCTGCCGACCCTCGCCAGGCCATCACGTTTGAACAACACCGTTTCTACCCCAATATGATTGACCAGGTGGTCCAGCGCATTGCCAGCCTGCTGGCCCAGGGAGTGCCCCCCAACCAGATTGTGGTGCTGGCCCCCTTTGTCAGCGATGCCCTGCGTTTTGCCTTTGTCCACCGCATGAAACAACGCGGCCTGCCCGCCCGCTCCCACCGGCCCTCCCGCCCCCTCAACGAGGAACCGGCGGCCAAAACAATGCTCACCCTGGCCCGGCTGGCCTTCCCCGGCTGGCGCATGCTGCCCGAACCCTTTGACGTGGCCCAGGCCCTGCATCAGGCCATTGCCGATTTGGATTTAGTGCGGGCCAACTTACTGACGCAAGTGGTTTACCGCCAATATGCCCCGCCAACCTCACCCTACCTGACCTCCTTTGACCAGATTGAGGGAGATGTGCGCGAGCGGATTTCCTACCAAGCCGGGCATCGTTTTGACCTTTTACGCGCCTGGCTGCTGCGGGTCGAGCCGACCGCTCCCCCGGTGCTGGATTACTTTTTCGGCCGTCTTTTTGAGGAAGTGTTGGCCCAGCCCGGTTTTGGCTTCCACGGCCAGCAAGAGGCCGGGGAGATTGCGGCCCATCTTATTGATTCGGCCCGTAAATTCCGCCGGGTGGCTGAAAGAATAGCCATCAATGTCTACACGAATGAAGTGGGCGTTGTCCAGGAGGTCAGGCTGCCCAACACCAACGAGTTGAATCGCGCCTACCTTGACCTGATCGAACAGGGCATGCTGGCGGCCCAATACCTGCGCGGTGGAGACCCTACCCCGGAAGAAGCGGTTCTCATCACGCCGGCCACCACCTTTCTGATGAGCAATCGCCCGGTGGATTACCAATTCTGGCTCGACGCAGGCAGTAGCGGTTGGTGGGAGCGCATCTCCCAACCCCTCACCCATCCCTACATCCTGGCCGCCGATTGGGAGCCGGGCCGCCCCTGGACCGACGCCGACGAAGTGACCACCCAACGCGACCGGCTCTCCCGCCTGGTGTTGGGCCTGACCCGGCGCTGCCGCAAACACATCTACATTATCAACGCCGAAATCGGTGAGCAGGGCTATGAGCAACGGGGACAGTTGTTGATGGCTTTGCAGCAGATGTTGAGGCAAATGCAGCGAGAAGAGGAAGAAGAAAAGAGAGGGTAGAATTAGGAGCATCTGATGACGATCAAAGAAAATGAAGAAATTCTGGACCTTTTTTCAGAAAAAATGAGAGAGGAATTAGGTAGCCACCTCAAAGAAATTATCCTCTTTGGTTCCAGAGCCAGGGGAGATTTTGCGCCCGACTCTGATTACGACTGCTTGTTGGTAATGGACAAAATACCGCCGGAAACGGAAAACATCATTAGCGACATTACCGGTGAGTTTCTATACCAATACGATGCCTTATTCTTCATTCTTCCTATCCCAGAGAAAACCTATCTTCGCCAAAAATTCGACCCATTTCTGATGAATATCCGTAAAGAAGGAATTTCGCTATGGGCAAACAAAACGAATTGACACCCATCGCGCCTATTAACTCAAGCTGAGAAACTACCTCAACGTCAGGTAAATTTATGGTATAATGGCACACAAATTCTATCGAAATGTTGTTTTAAGAAGTTAATTTTTATCTCTGGCAACCTGTCAGAAATTTTCTAGAGAAGACTCTCAATCAATGTAAAAGGTGATTTCATGGCTACAATTGCGGTTAAAGACAAATATGCTGAAGTACTAACTACTTTGGGAGATCTGCAAACGGCGGTTGATTTGGCTCTACAACGCTACACAATCGAACAAATCACGACCAAAATAGATGAACTCAAACGACGAGAAGCAATCTACCAGGATAAATATGGCCTAGAGTATCCAACTTTTGCCCAAAGCATTTCTAAAGATGAAACATTCATCAACCACATAGAAACGAATGTGAGTAAACAGTGGGAAATCGATCTGGCCGATTGGGAATTTTGCCACAAGGGAATTAAAGATTGGACGCAGCAATTACAGACGCTTTTACTAACATAATCACGCTGGCTGAGTCAACATTTGAGCAAGTCGAGTATGTGACTGATTTTACCCCTAAACGGGCCATTTTGCGTCTTCAGGCCAAATACGATGTATATCGCATATTCGTTACCGAACTGTTTAGTGATGAATTGCGAAAATACCGATACTATATTTTACGCGGAGATTGGGTTGAGGCTGGCTTCGACAATGAGCCTGACCCACGCGCCATTCGGCTAAAGTATGGCCAGATTGGGGCAGAACATGCTGGTGAACACGTACCGCATCTCCATCAGAACAATAAAACTCTATTATCTCTGACTAATGAAATAACTTTTGCAGCCTTTGTGGATTGGCTGAAAATAAATATTCAGTTGCACTAAATTATGTTCCATTCTTAAACCTGCGGGAGGGTAATCGGCTCAAATGTCGGGTAGTGAGAAAGAAAAACAATCTTGTATGGTATAATCTCGTGTACAAACAATTAAATGCCCAAGTGAGTATACAGACAGAGAGGCTTAAATGAGCGAACTAACACTGGTTTCCGCACATCAGCATCCCTTAAAACCTCTAGTTGAAGCGGCGCTGGCCAATGAATTACGTTTACTGGAAGCAAGTATCAGACGAACAGAAGATCGACTCCACAAATTCGAAACCAAATACGAATTACTGACAGATGAATTTATCCGCCGCTTTGAGAATGATGAACTTGAAGAAACGTTAGAACTTGCTGAATGGATTGGTGAATATCGACTTCTAAACCGGTTGCGAGAAAAGGCAGAGACATTGCGAGGAATCAAATTTGCGAATTGAAACCTACTTCCAGCAGTTACAGGATACCATTGAGTCTTGCCTTGTCGTCCAATCGTCCAACATCACCTATGATAAACGAACCACCCACGAAGGCTTTATTCACGGTGAGCTTTATTTTGTAGATGGTTCAATCTTACACCTGCGAGAATTCCTTGATGTTGAAACCACCATTGACCGTTTGATGTATGTCTATCATTACATGGATGCTACCAATAAACTGATTTTTCGCTATGACAACACGGGGCATCATCGGAAATTGAATCTTCCTACCTATCCTCATCACAAACACGAGGGACACGAAGATAATATTATTGCTTCATCTGCGTCTGATTTGGCAACTGTACTGAACGAAATTGAGCAGCTAGTTCAATTGCCATAGAAAATGACCCAACCAACCTTCAGCCCACGCCCCTCCCAACAAAAAATTCTCGACACGCTGCTCACCGCCAATGGCCCGGTGCGGCTGGGAGTGTCGGCGGTGCCAGGGAGCGGTAAAACGCATATCCTCTCCTTTCTGGCCTCGGAACTGGTGCAGCGGGTTGAGGACGACCAGGAAGTGCTCATCGTCACCCTGGTCAACGCGGCCGTGGATAACTTCCGCCGCCGGGTAGACGGTTTTGTGCGCCAAAAAGGGCTGCTGCCCGGTTTCAACTACCGCGTCTGCACCCTGCACTCCCTGGCCCACGAAATTGTCCAGCAGCGGCCTTCGTTGGTGGGGCTTAGCCAGGATTTTGCCATTGTGGACGATCACACCGCCCAACTCATTTTGCGCGAGGTGGTGGATAGCTGGCTGGCCGCCAACACCGGCCTTATCCAGGATTATTTACTCTCAGACATCAACCTGGAGCCGCTCCTGCGCCACGACTTGCCCAACCTGGTGCTGACCATTGCCCAAAACTTTATCAAACGGGCCAAAGACCGGCAGCTTGCCCCCCACCAACTGGCCGACGCCTACCGCCGCCAAAATGAAACCCTGCCCCTGGCCCGGTTGGGCCTGGATATCTACCGCGACTACCAGAACCGGCTGGCCCGCACCGGCGTTGACTTTGACGATTTGATCCGCCTGGCCGCCCAAGCTATTGAGTTGGACCCCGCCTACCTGGCCCGTCTTCAACAACGCTGGCCCTACCTGCTGGAAGACGAAGCCCAGGACAGCAGCCTGCTGCAACAGCAGATCCTGGAAACATTGGCGGGCCGCACCGGCACGTGGGTGCGGGTAGGCGATCCCAACCAGGCCATCTACGAAACCTTCACCACCGCCGACCCGGCCCATTTGCGCGGCTTTTTGCAGCGAGACGGCGTAATTGACCTGCCCATGCCGGAATCGGGTCGTTCATCAGCCAGCATTATCCAACTGGCCAACTATCTCATTGATTGGACCATGGCCGAACATCCCCGCCCGGAAATCCAAAATGCCCTGAGCCTGCCGCACATCCAACCTACTCCGCCCAACGACCCCCAACCCAACCCGCCCGATCACCCCCACCAGATTCACTTTCGCCCCGAAAAATATCTCCCCCCGCAAGAAATCCAGGCCGTCGTGCGTTCGGTCAAACAGTGGCTCAAGGAAAACCCCACCAAAACCGTGGCCGTGCTGGATGCCCGCAACAAACGCGGCGTGGACATGGCCAATGCCCTGCGCCGGGCCAACGTGCCCTACGTGGAACTGCTCAACAGCACCGCCGCCACCCGCAGCACCGCCGGGGTGTTGGGCAACGTGCTCAAATACCTGGCCCGCCCCACCGACTCTCGCCAGTTAGCCACCGTGTTTCGCGTGTGGAAGCGGCACGACTGGGACCTGGAAGACCTCCAGCCCATTTTTGAGTGGGTCGAAAAGGCCATCCAAAACTGCGGCCGGTTGGAGGATTATCTGTGGCCCCGGCCTGGCCAGGATTGGCTGGATGAACTTGGAACAGATGAATTAGTCCGACAGGTGGAGGGGTTAGCAAATCAGCGAGACGGCGAAGCAGCCGATACCGACGAGAATCAAGAGTCTCATTCACAATTCACCATTCACCATTCACCACTCACAATTTTAACAGAATTTCGCGCTCTTGTTCGCCGTTGGCAGGCCGCCGCCATCCTCCCCATTGACCAGCTCATCCTGCTGCTGGCCCAGGATTTGTTCGACCATCCCGCCGACCTGGCCCTGGCCCACAAATTTGCCGTAGTACTGCGCCGGATGGCCGCAGAATATCCAGATTATCGCCTGCCCGAATTTGTGGAAAGCCTGGCCGAAATTGCCCGCAACCAGCGCCGTTTTTTGGGCTTTGATGAAGACGCGCTGGGCTTTGAGCCGCCGCCGGGCAAGGTCACGGTTTCCACCATGCATCGGGCCAAAGGCCTGGAGTGGGACCGGGTTTACCTGATGGGGCTAAACAACTACAGTTTTCCCTCCGGCGAGCCGCAAGACACTTACTTTTCTGAAAAGTGGTTTGTGCGCGATTCGCTCAACCTGGAAGCCGAAATCCTGGCCCAATTGGAGACGCTGGTTGATCAGGAAAGTTACGTTGAGGGCATGGCCACCGAACAAGCTCGCCTGGACCTGGTTCGGGAACGGCTGCGGCTCTTTTTTGTCGGCTTAACCCGGGCCAAGCAGGAATTGGTGGTCACCTGGAATAGAGGCCAGCAGTATCAAAACAAACCGGACAACCAACCGGCCATCCCGTTTGTGGCCTTGCAAACATGGTGGGCAGAAACTCAAAAAAAGGCATAAACTTAAAATTCTCACCTTGCGCAACACGCGCGGCTGTTTTGGGCCTGTCGGCATTTTTTATCAGTGGCGGGGAGTTTTCCTTTTTATTGGTTGTGTAGTATCCTTTCAATAATTTGGGAAAGGAAACCGCCCTTGTAGGAGGTAAAAATGTTTTGGTTATTTCTTGGTTTAACAATTTTGAGCATCATCATTTTAATTGCCGGCATGGTCTGGACACTGGCAACCAGTGGTCAAACCCAACGGCGCAACAAGGAAGAGGTCGGCAAAAAAATGGTAGCCGATATGATGAGAGATGACTTAACAAAAAACGAGGTAATTCTGGGCACAGATTTCAAAGGAAAAGCAACAGGCCTAAAAAGCGAAGCCACGTTCAGTTTTGCCGACATCAAGGCAGCGGTTCAAGCAGGTCAATGGCAATCGGTGTTACCCATTCTCCTGGCCCTCGGCGGCATGTTGGGGCTATTCTTGTTTGGCCCTATGGCCTTGTGGTTTGGCATCGAAAGCAAATTGGTTGCGGGTCTCCTCATGGTTGTGGCTCTTTACGCTATTATTCGCACCATTATTAGTTTTGCCCGCGCTTGAGAAAAAAATGTCCCTACCCAAAAACTTCCAATTCAGCCAATCCAGCCTGCAAGATTTTGAAACCTGCGCTCGCCGTTTTGAACTGCGCTACTTGCAGCAGCTAAGCTGGCCGGCCAGCGAGGCCGAGCCGGCGCAAGAAGTGGAACGCCTGGCCCGCCTTGGCGCCGACTTTCATCGCCTGGTGCACCAACATCTGCTTGGTATCGCTGAGGATACCCTCAACCGCACGTTAACCGCCGCCGAGCCGGAACTCAAAATTTGGTGGCAGAATTACCTGGATCACCGCCCCGCCTTAAATCAAGCCAAAACCTATCCCGAGCTGACCCTCTCCACCCCCCTGGGTGGCTATCGGCTTTTGGCCCGCTTTGACCTGTTGGCCGCGCAGCCCGACGGCGTATTTCTGTTGATTGACTGGAAAACCACAGGACGCAAGCCCGCCCCCGATTCCCTGGCCCGGCGCATGCAAACCCGCGTGTATCTTTACGTGCTGGCAATGGCCGGAGCAGCCTTCAACCGGGGCCGGCCCATTGACCCGGCGGTCATCAAAATGATGTACTGGTATCCTCAAGCCCCGGACGAACCGGAAATATTTGACTATAGCCCCCAAATGCTTCGGCGAGACGAGCAATTTTTGAGCGACCTCGTTGAACAGGTCAAAAGTGCCGCCACCAGGGATAACTTTCCCCTGGTGGAAGATCAAGCGCCTTGTCATTACTGTATCTACCGCTCTTTCTGCGACCGGGGCGACAAAGCCGGGCCGCTGGTGGAACTGCCGGAAGAACTGCAAGAAACCGTGGATGTGTTAGCCCTAGATTGGGACCAGGTGGCGGAGATTGAATTTTGAACTGGCAACTGCTGCCCCAGCCAAATATTCCTCAAGAACTGCTTGATTTTACCGGCGATCCTCTCCTGGCTCAACTGCTCGCCCAGCGCGGGATCGCCTCCGTTGACCAGGCCCGCGCTTTTCTTGACCCCGACGCTTACGAACCGGCTTCCCCTTACGATTTGCCTGATCTGGACGCCGCGATTGCCCGGCTCAACCAGGCCATTAACCAGCAAGACCTCATCTGCGTTTGGGGCGATTTTGACGTGGACGGTCAAACCGCCACTGCGCTGCTTGTCTCCACGCTTAAGGATTTGGGGGCCAACGTCACCTCCTACATTCCCAACCGCCTCACCGAGTCGCACGGCCTCAAAATTTCCGCCCTGGAACGGATATTGGCGCAGGGGGTCAAACTGATCCTCACCTGCGACACCGGCATTTCCGCCCACCAGGCCGTGAACGTGGCCCTGGCTGCCGGAACCGGCGTGATCATCACCGACCACCACGATTTACCGGAAATGCTGCCGCCCGCCCAGGCCGTCATCAACCCCAAACGATTGCCGCCGGAACATCCCCTGTACCACCTGCCCGGCGTGGGCGTGGCCTACAAAGTAGCCGAGGCGCTTTACAAATCCCACCGCCGGGCCGCAGAAAGCGAAACACTGCTGGATTTAGTGGCGCTGGGCATTGTGGCCGACGTGGCCCCCCAAACCGGCGACACCCGCTATCTTTTGCAAAAAGGCCTGGCGGTTTTGCCAAACACGCCCCGCCCCGGCCTGCAAGCCATCGTTGAAAACGCCAATCTCAAAACCAACCGCCTCACCGCAGACCACATCGGCTTTTGGCTGGCCCCCCGCCTCAATGCCCTGGGCCGCCTGGGCGACGCCAACCTGGCCATTGAACTGCTCACCACCGCCAACCGCGCCCGCGCCCGCATCATTGCCCTGCAACTGGAGGCCCTGAACGACCGGCGCAAAATGCTGGTGGACCGGGTGGTGATGCAGGCCCTCAGTTTGATTGAGGATACCCCTGCCCTGGCCGAATACAACGCCCTTGTGCTGGCCGCCGCCGACTGGCATCCGGGCGTAATCGGCATTGCCGCCAATCGCCTGGTTGACCAGTACGGCAAACCCGCTATTCTCATCGCCCTCCGACCCGACGGCCTGGGGCGCGGCTCGGCCCGTTCCGTGCCCGGCTGCGATATTCACCAGGCCCTTAAAATCCAGGCCCATCTTTTGACCAGCTTTGGCGGACATCCCCTGGCTGCCGGGCTGGCTATTGCGCCGGAAAATATTGTTGACTTCCGGCGGGGACTTTCCGCGGCCCTGGCCGATTGTCAAACCGCCCTGGAAAAAACTATCACCCTTGACGCGCTGATCCAACTGCCCCAAATTTCAGGCGAGTTATTGGCCACCATCCAACGGCTGGCCCCCTTTGGGGCAGGCAATCCGCCCGTGCAACTGGGCTGCCGGGGGCTGCGTATGGTTGAGGAAACTACCTTTGGCAAAGCGGGTACCCACAAACGCCTGGTGGTCCAGGATGAGACCGGCCAACAACAAGACGTTATCTGGTGGGGCGGCGCGGCGGAACGCTCTCCCCAGGGCGTTTTTGACCTGGCCTTCACCCTCAGCTCCGATGATTTTAAGGGCGACGGCACGGTGCAAGTGGAATGGCTGGCCGCCAGAGAATGGCAGCCCCCTGCCCCGGTTTCTCCACCGGAATGTATTGATTGGCGAGACATGGCCAACGTTGCGGCCAAAGTGGCGCAACTGGCCGCGCCCCTCATTTGGGCTGAAGGCGTGGCCATGCCCCCGCTTTCCTTTGCCTCGCGCCGGCAACTTCACCCCGCCGACACATTGGTTATCTGGACCGCCCCGCCAGGGCAGGACATTTTGCAACAGGCCCTGGCCACGGTCCGGCCCCGGCAGATTTTTGCGGTGGGGCAGCCCGGGCCGTTTGACGCCTTCCCTTTATTTGTCAAACAACTGCTGGGGCTAATCAAGTTTGCCCTCAGCCACAAAGCGGGTGAAGTTAATCTGGAAGATTTAGCCGCTGCGTTAGGGCAGCGAATCGTCACCGCCCGGCTGGGCCTCAACTGGCTAGCGGCCCAGGGCAAACTGGCAATCATGGTTGAGGAAGATGAACGATTGGTGCTGCGCGCCGAGCAGCAGCCTCCCACCGAAAACACAATTACCGTGGAACAGATGCTCAAAGCCACCCTGGACGAAACAGCCGCCTACCGCCATTTTTTCAAAAAGGCCAATTTGAGCGCATTAGCATTACCCCCAATATCCCATTGAATTCCGGCCCGGACCGGGTTATACTGATTTTAACATTCATTACCGGATATTTTTGCGCCAGGCCAAAACCGTTATTTCAAACGGCGCCAATCACCAACAAAGGACGATGAAGGACGAACGACGAAGGGCCAAATTGGTCGTTGGTCACTGGTCATTGGTCGTTGGTCATTAGTCGTTGGTTATTGGTCGGCAATAAACCTTAACCCAACAGCAAAATGACCTTTTACAAACCCGGCAACTCCCACAAACATTCTTGCTCGCCCAAACCAGATAACACTCACCTGCTCATCTGGGCGCTGGTTTTGTTGCAAATCGTGGGCGTGCTGGCGATACTCCTGTTTTTATCTTTCACCCAACCAAACACCCGTCATCGAACCGACATGGCTGCGCTTGACCTCCCTCCCCCGGTTGACGCGCAGCCGGTTTTGCCGGTGCAGCCCATGCTCCCTACCGCCGATGTTGCCCAAACGCCGGTGATTAATCTATCGCCGGCCGACCTTGCGCCTACCCCCACGCCAAGCCCTTCCCCCACCCCTTCTCAACCGGCGGCGCTCAGGATCCGCGGGTTAGAGGTCACCCAGGGCATCCAGGTTTTTAACGAACCGGAACATGCCCGCTGCAATCCCGACCCGGCCCGACCCGACCATATCTTCTGCAACAATGCGCTGCCCCTGGTGGCGGGTCGCCATACCCTGGTCCGGCTTTACCTGGCCTGCAACGGTCCCTGCCCCCCCGCCGACGCCACGGCGCAGTTACGATTGCTCAAAAACGGGCAGGAGCAAGCCGTTTTGCGCCAGTCTTTGCCCGCCCAAACCCTGGGGCGAATTAACAACTTGCCCCTTGACGAACTCCGCCTGAACCTGGCGAATTCCCTCAATTTTGAATTTTTGCCGCCCCCGGAATGGCTGGCGGGCCAAATAGGGTTTGAGGTGACGGCCGGCCCCCCGGGAACACCCCCCGCTACCCTCACCCTCACCAAAGAGTTTGTAGAGCGCAAACCACTCCGCGTGGCTTACGTGCCCATTCAATACCAGGGTCTCATCCCGCCCACTCCGCCCGATATTGACTACTGGTTATTGCGCATGTACCCGGTGCCGGGCGTTGAATATTATCGCCTGCCGGGGCCGGATTTGGCCTGGGAGGGCGATTTGAACAAAAGCGAGGTGCTGCGCAAATTGCTCTATGTTTATTGGCTCTACGCCCAAAACAATCCCATTGACACCTGGCCGGATCAACTATTTGGCTGGCTGCCAATGGAAATCTACAACGGCGGCATCTCCGACCCCTTCTGGTGCCCCCACTGCGTGGGGCCGCACTCCAGCCGGGTGGCCTTTGGCGGCCTGCGCCCGGAACAGGATATTGGCGGGCCGCGCATCTTGGTGCATGAGATTGCCCATAACCTGGGCGCGCAGCACGCCTGGTCGCCCACTTTTAATGAAGATAACGCCTGCTTTAAAGCCGAAGGCGTTGACATTCAGGTTGACCCCACCTGGCCTTACGTCGACACGCCCTATACCCAGGAATTTGGCATAGACCTGTACAGTAGCCCGCCCGTCATTTACACCCGCGCCCATTACGATATGATGGCCTACTGCACCTTGCCCTGGATTTCGCCCTACACCTACCGCAAAATTTTTGACAGCCCCTTTTTGCAACCCGACCCCGCCGCCGCCCTATCCCTGGCCGATTTCCGGCCGCAGGTCCAGGTTAAAGAGGATGGCGCGCTCCTGGTCAGCGGCATCATTTACCCAAACGGTACGGTTTCACAACCAGAAGTAATCCGCCTGGCAGGCGATGTGGCCTCGGCCTTTACCCCGCCGGTGGCCTTCTCCCCACCGCCGGGCGATGATTACTGCCTGAACGTGCAAAGCAGCGATAATACGCTCCTGGCCCAACACTGTTTTGACGTGGGCTTCCTGGATATGGAAACCGGCGAAACCGAACCCAGCCCCTACTTTTTCACCCTGCCCGATACCGAGGCGCAAGACATTGGCCAGGTGTCCATCAGCAAAAATCAACTCTCCCTGGTGATTGTGACGCCCAGCAACACGACTCCCCAGGTGAACGTGATCTTCCCCAACGGCGGCGAGAGTCTGAACGGTCAGCAAACCATCATCTGGGAGGCCACCGACGCCGACGGCGACCCGCTGCTTTACGATATTCTCTACAGCCCCGATAACGGCCAAACCTGGTCGCCCCTGGCCGTGCGAGTCAAACAAACTACCTATCCATTTTATACCGACCAATTGCCGGCCACGCACAATGCCCTCATCCGCGTCATTGCCAACGACGGTTTTCACACCGCCCTTGACCAATCCGACGCCCCCTTCACCATTGAAGCCGCCCCGGAAAATAGCCTCAGCCTGCGCGGGCCAAATATTGTTCAGCCGGGGCAAACCTTTAACGTGGTCGTTACGGCCCATCGCCTCACCGAGCCGGGTTTGTTTGGCCTCCAATTCAAGCTTAATTTTAACCCTGCTCTGCTGCAAGTTGACGGCGTTCAGCTACATCCCAGTTTAAACCTGGTGGTGGACGAAACCATTGACCACCAAACCGGCCAGGTCTCCATCGTCGCCAGCCGCCGGGGTCAAGTAGAGAATCTTACCGGCGACCTGACCCTGGCCACCTTCACCCTTACCGCCCAACAACAGGCCGGCCAGACCGACCTCTATTTGAGTGAAGTTGGCGCCGGGGCGCGAGGCGGGGTGCGGCTAGAGATTGTTGAGGCGCAAGGGCTGTCAATACATATAACATCCCCCACAGCCAACGCCGCAGAATTCCTTCAGCCGGTGAAGTGATACCGGGCGATACCCACTAGAAAAATCCGGCTTAATTTCACACCAATTTGGCCGGCAAAACCAACCATAATCAAACAGCCACAACGGATCATTTCAATAAGTCAGGGTAGCCGAAGGCAATGCCTTCGGCTACCTGCCTAACAAATAAAAAGCCGGGCCGGTGCCCGGCCGGCAATGGATTCATTGCCGGTTAATCTTGACAACCAAATGAATATATGTTACTATTAACCTATATTATAATACCCCTACATTACAAGGGACGAGAAAAATTTTAAGAGTCTGTCTGAAAAGCCGAACATGTCATTTCGAGCGACGAAAGGAGTGAGAAATCCCTAACGCGGTAACGTTTTCGAGCGAGATTCCAGGGATTTCTCGGCCTGTGGCCTCGAAATGACATGCTTTTCAGACAGCTTCTAAGAAATACAGGAGGATGTATGGCAATCAAGTATGCGATATTAGGTTTTTTAAGCTGGCGCGATCTTTCCGGCTACGATCTAAAAAAAATGTTTGGGGACTCAATGTTTCTCTACTGGTCCGGCAACAATAACCAGATTTACAGAACGCTGGGGCAACTTCATAAAGAAGGGTTGGTTACCGGCCAAATCCAGCACCAGGAGAGCGGGCCTTCTAAAAAAATGTACACTATCACGGAAAAAGGACGGTCTGATCTAAGAGAGTGGGTGCTTTCAAACCCGGAGCCACCCCAGCTCAAGAGTTCGTTTCTTATCCAACTGGCCTGGGCGGATCAACTGGAACCGGGTAAACTGGATACGCTGCTGGAGAGATACGAACACGAGGTTGAGATGCAGTTACTGATGTCCCGGGAACAAAAACGACGCAATCAGTTGAACCCGGCCCGGACCCAACGGGAAGCCTATTTATGGGAGATGATTGCCGAAAATTGGATCAACTTCTACAAAACCGAACTGGCCTGGGTGCGGCAAGTGCAAGCAGAACTTGCTGCCAAACAATGACGAACGACGAACGACCAATTACCAACGACCAACTTTATTTTGTCCTTCGTCCTTCGTCGTTCGTCTTTCGTCGTCGTTCGTCGTTGGTCACCATTTATGAAAAAGGAGCACCCAATGAAAACAAGATCAATTTACAAATCAACTGCCGGTAGAGAGGAGATTATGGCCTTATACAACCAGGTGCTGGCGCAATGGCCTCTGCCTTACACCCAGCTTCATATCCCTACCAGATATGGCTCCACGTTTGTAATGGTCAGTGGAGTTGCCTCTGCGCCGCCGCTGGTGCTGCTGCACGGCAGCGCTTCAAACTCGGCCACCTGGCGGGGTGATGTGGTTGAATACGGCCGGCATTTTCAAGTTTACGCCGTTGACATACCCGGAGAACCGGGGAAAAGCGATCCCCAACGTTTTTCGTGGGATGGCCCTGCTTTTAATGAATGGCTGGATGACGTGCTGAACGGGTTGAACCTGGAAAAAGTGATTCTGGGCGGAATCTCCCTGGGCGGATGGGCTGTCATAAAATATGCCCTTTATAAACCGGAGCGAGTGGAACAGGCTATTTTAATTGTGCCGTCAGGCATCCAACCTCCTCGCTTGTCGTTTGTGATACGCCTGCTGGTTCTATCTTTTTTGGGTAAATGGGGTCGCCGGCGACTAAAGCAGTTCATGTTTAAGGGAAGCGATTTTCCGGAGGAATTGGAGCGTTTTTTGACCTTGGTCGGCCGGCACTTTAATTATCGAATGGGGTCGCCGCCGCTTTTTACCGATGCGGAGTTACAAAGTTTGACCATGCCGGTGCTGTATTTGGCCGGTGAAAAAGACGCGCTGCTTGACACCCCCAAAACGGCTGAACGATTGCAAAAACTGGCACCGGATCTCACGGTCAAAATCTTTAAAGAAGATGGCCATGCCACCGTTAACACGGCCGCATTAGTGGTTTCTTTTTTGAAGCATAAAACCCTGATGGAGGGGGAAAAGAGCGGATAATGGGGCAAAAGAACACGTCTTTAATTGTCACCCCATAGGGATTTCTCGGCCTACGGCCTCGAAATGACATGAAGGTGAGCAGTTACAAATAGAGATAAATCAACTCAACAAACTCTTCGGGGTGGGTGCAGGTGACCAGTTTGGCTCTTACTTTGGCGCTGTGGGCCATGCCGCGGATGTATTTGACAATATGTTTGCGGAAAAGGATCAAACCCCGCTCCGGGCCGTAAAAATCCAACATCAAGGCCAGGTGCCGGTAAATCAAATTGACCTTTTCGGGCAGGGTCACTTCCTCAATGTTCTTGCGTTGAAAAATCCAGGGATTGCCGATGGCGGCGCGGGCAATCATCACCCCGTCGCAGCCGGTGTGCTGCTTGATGCGCTCAATGTCGGCCACGGCGCGCACGTCGCCGTTGCCAATAACGGGGATGCTGACGGCGCGTTTGACGGCGGCAATGGCGTCCCAATTGGCCCGGTCATGGTAGCCCTGGGTCTTGGCGCGGCCGTGGACCGCAATCAGGGCCGCGCCGTTGTCTTCCATGATTTTGGCCACTTCCAGATAGTTGAGGGTTTCATTATCCCAGCCCAGGCGGATTTTGCCCGTTACCGGCACAGAAACGGCCCGGTTGAGCCGGGCAAAAATACGGCCAATTTTAGCGGGGTCCTTGAGCAGTGCGGCCCCGGCGCCTCGCCCCGAGATTTTTCGGACGGAACAGCCCATGTTGAGATCAATCATGTCCGGGCCAAGCTGTTCAATTTTGCGGGCGGCTTCAACCAGCGTTGTTTCGTCACTGCCAAATATCTGGAAAACCACCGGGCGTTCGGCGGGATCATATTCCAATATTTGCATAGTGCGTTCGTTGCCATGCAAAATACCGTCCGCCGAAACAAACTCGGTGTAACTCATGGCCGAGCCGTACTCCCGGCAAATCAGCCGGTAGGGTTTATCGGAAAAACCGGCCATCGGCGAGAGGATCAAATCGCCGTAAACGGGAATATCTCTAATTTTGAAAGTGGGCGAAAGGTCAACCATAATTTACGTATCTGCCGTTACAGTGAAAGTCACTCGCCGCCGGCAGGCATTACCGCATCTTCAAAATCGGTGTCAAGCAGGGCGGCATGGTGCAGGTTGACCTCCGTTAAATCGGCCAGGCTGAAATCGGCGTAGGCCAAGTTAGCGTGACTCAGATCGGCCTGGGTCAGGTCGGCCCGGCTCAGGTTGGCCTGCTCCAGGTTTGCGCCGGACAGGTTGGCCCGGTGCAGGATGGCTTCGTACAAAAAGGTGTTGGTCAAATCAGCCTGGGTCAGATCGGCCTCAGCCAGAATAGCCTCTCCCAGGTTGGCTTCAACCAACACCGCCCCGCTTAAATTGACCCTGGTCAGGTTGGCCTGGCTCAAGATAGCCCTGGTCAGGCCGGCATTTTTTAAGTTGGCCCGGTTCAGGGTGGCCCCGGTGAGATTGGCCCCGGCCAGGTCTGCCGATTCAAGATTGACCCGGCTCAAATCAACTTCAGTCAAGTTGGCCCGGGCCAGGTTGGCCTTTTTCAGGCTGGCCCCGGCTAAAGCGGCCATACTCAAGGTGGCCTCGCTCAGATTGGCTTCGGCCAGGTTGGTTTCAATCAGTTTGGCTCCTTCCAGATTGGCCCCAAACAAATCCGCGCCGGCCAGGTCCAATTTACTCAAATCCCGGCCAGAAAGATCAAAGCCCCGCAATGATTCTTGGGCGCCTTTGGCCCGCCATGTTTTAACTTGCTCATATTGTTTGCGCCGCACGTCGGGGCTGGCCTCTACCGGCAACTCGCCCGCCGCTTCACGCTGGACCGCCGCCAAGTCCGGGGATAGGGAGCCGGCCAAACCCAACAAATCGCCCACCGAGCTTGGTTGAGGCCCAACCGGCGCGCTCATTGTTTCCAGATTGCCCAATGCCAGCGGCCGGCCCGGAGACACTCCTTCCAGGTAAATGCGGGCAATTTCTGCGGCCAGGGCTTTAACGGCCTCGGCCAAAACCAGGTTGGGATCGTCGGCGCTCTCTACGGTTACGGTAGCCCACTGCTTGCTTTCGGCAGGATATAATTGGATGGTCACGCTTGCAGAAATCATGGCGTTATTTTACCTCAATATTGAATCAGCCGCCTTTTTCCCCGCCCGTGATCCGCCAAACCAGATACATGCGTTGGATGGCCGTGAAGTTGGAAAAAATGGCCAGCACCCATAAGGCCAGGGTCAATTGATTCAGGAGCAGGCCGGTTACCAAAATAAAAACCCGCTCAAAACGGGTAAACAATCCTTCTTTAATAGGCACCCCAATGCCTTCGGCCCGGGCCCGGGCATAACTGACCATCAGCGAGCCAACCACCGTGGCGTAGATCAGAATCAGTTCCAGCTTGTGGCCCTGTTCAATGAGATAAATAAAGAGGCCCAAAAAGATGATGGCTTCCGAAAAACGATCCAGGGTTGAATCCAGAAAAGCGCCAAAACGACTGGTGCGCCCCAGCATCCGGGCCAACGTGCCGTCAATGCCGTCAAAAATGGCGGCAGCGATGATCAATAATCCTCCCCAAAACAGATGACCTTGGGCCAAGACAACGGCCACGCCAATCATCAATACAAAGCCAATCACGGTAATCACATTGGGCGAGAGGCCGGTCCAACTGATAAAGCGGGCAATTGGTTCCAAAAGGATGCGGCTGTATTTGCGTACAACCCTATCTAACATTGAGGTTGCCTCCTAAATAATTTAACGGACGTAAATTTCACCCACGCCGCGGGTGGTAGCGCCGGTGGTATCGGCGGCATCTGCACCCACAATATAAGTGCCTGTGCCGGGAGCGACCTCTTTGACCTCAAGTTTACACTCGGTGGCACCGTTACAGGTTTTTTCACCACCCTTTAAAGAAACCTGATTCTGCGTAAAAATTCCCCAACTGAAACTGCTAACCCCATCGGTGTCTCTGACAATAAACACTATTTTTACTTCGTCACCCGGATCAAAGGTGTTCCCGTTAGGCAACTCAATAACCACCTGGGGCGGTTGGTTGGCCGGCGGCTGGGTGGGCGGCGGCGGGGCCGGCGTGTTGGTGGGCGGCGGCGGGGCCGGGGTGTCGGTAGGCGGCGGGGGAGGGGGGGGCGTGTCGGTAGGCGGTGGCGGCGGGGGAGGGGTATCGGTAGGCGGCGGCGACAGCGGGGTATCGGTAGGCGGAAGATCGGGGGGGGGAGGTGCGGCGGCGTCGCCTGGCGCAACTTCTACTGTAGAAGCAGGGGTTGGCAATAAAACAGCCGTGGGAGTGGGGAGCGGGGTTTGGGGAGCAAGCTCCACGAGTTTGGGCGTTTTGGTGGGGGTAGGGGTAGCCGGCCGGCCGGCCATAAAACCACAGGCCACTCCCGGCAAAATTAAAGCAATTAAAATAAAGTGCCAAAAGAAAAAATATCTGCGCATTGTTACATCAAAATCCTGAACAAAGTTTTAAGAGCCTGTCTGAAAAGTAGGGCGGCATCCCTATGCTGCCCGCTCCGCATAGGGGTGCGGAGCTACAAAAAGCGACTTTTCAGACAGCCGCCGTCATTATAGCATAGGTAAGGGGGGGCGTCCAAAGTGCCCATTTAGCGAGGATTACAACCAGGTAACATGCATTGTCTAATCAGGCTCAATATGGTACAATCTTGATTGCGCAAGAGGGGTGATCCAAAATACGGGAAACTTGGGCGCGGGACGCCTGCCCCTTATCCGCTAAAATTTTGGTCAGGCCTGGGTGCAGCCTGGCTTCAAGTGGCCAGGTTCAGGGTGCGGTATTATGGCAGTAAAAGAGTCAAAAAATAATGCGGCCACAAACCAAGGGGAACTGGAAACTTGGATACCCGCGGTAATCCCGGCCTTAAAAACGTGCTGGGCTGAACATGGCACCGGCCTTTTAGCCGGCCGGCCTTTGCCCAAAATGAGCGATTGGTTGGCCTTGCTGCATACCGCGGCGGTCAATCCCCAAAAAATCCCCCATCACCTGGCGCAATTATTTAATGAGCCTCAACGCAGCGCCGACCGGCAGAGAAGTTGGATTATTCTCACCAAATTATTTGCCGTCACGTTTGAGGCGGTGCAGCAGAGCGCGAGTCATTTAGATGCTGGGGCCTGGCCCGGCTTGCTTGAAATTCAAAATCGTATTTTAAGGTCGGCGGCTACCGTTTCGCTGGTGGGAGAAGACCGGCCGGCCACCGATGTTTTGTCGCGCCGGGCGCTTTATCTGCAAATTATTACCGACGTAAACAAAAAGTTGGTTGTCCTCCAGGACCCAAACGAAGTATTGGCCGAAGTTGTGGCCCTCATTCAACAAAATCTGGGGTATGATTACGTAAGCCTGTTTTCGCTGGACCAGGCCAAACAAACGTTGACGCTGCAAAGCGCCGCCTGGAAAGATCAACAGCCCCCTGTTGAAGCGCTAAATCGCCTGCCGGTGGCCGAACAGGGTCTGACGAGCCGGGCTGTCACGACCGGCCAGGCCGTATTGGCCAACGATATGGCTAAAGACCTCCAGCTTTCACCGCCTGCTTTTCTGCCTAACATCAAAGCCCAACTATCCTTGCCGCTTTTGGCCGGCAGTAATTTATGGGGGGTGTTGGACATTGCCAGCGAGCAGGTCAATGTTTTTACGCCGGATGACTGCCAGATTTTGCCAGCCCTGGCCGGTTATATGGCCGCGATTATGGAAAACGCCAGGGGACAAAAGCTGCTACAGCGTCACATGCGCGAACACAAATTGCTTTACGAAAGCAATATTGCCCTGGACCCCAGCCTGGATACCCAGGCGGTACTGAAGTTGATGACCCAGAAAACTGCGGAAGCCCTTGCCGCCGGCGCATGCACCATCTGCAAAATTGATAACGAGGCCAATACTATTACCAATCAGGCCGAATACGTTTTGCCCCAGGCGGGACATCCGGCGCACACCTGGCGCCGGTTGGATACGCCTACACCCCTCGCAGAAGACCCTATCGCCCGGCAAGTGCTCAAAACAGGCCGGGTGGTGGTGGAGTGGGCCGACGCCCAAAAGCCGGCGCCCTGGCCACAACCCGCCGCCTCCACCGGGGCCGAAGCAAGTTGGGGCACCGTGTTGGCTTTGCCGCTTGCAGTCAATAAACGTATCACCGGCCTAATAGAAATTTACGACAAAAACCCTCACCGTAATTTTTCCGTCGACGACGTTCAACTGGGCCAAATTTTGGCTACCCAAACCACCCTGGCCATAGAACGCGCCCAACTTTTTGAAGAAACGCACCAGCGCCTGAGCGAGGTTTCCACCCTCTATACCATGGCCCAAGACATTGCCGGAAATCTTGATTTGCAAACTGTGCTAGACTCCATTGTTACATCGCTTCGGCGGGTCACCGGCTGCCGGGGCTGCTGCATTTTTCTGCTTGACCAGGACGAGCAGAAATTGGAAATCAAGGCGGCCGACGGCCTCAAACCGCAATGGCGAGAAATGGCCAAGCTGAATATTGGCGAAGGCGCCGCCGGTATGGCCGTCGCCCAAAAACAGACCATTTATATTCCCGACACGCGCAAACAACCTGATTTTATCTTTTTTGACGAAGATGTGCGGTCGTTAATGGTCATTCCGCTCATGGCCCAGGGGAAAATCATTGGCGCCATTAACCTGGACGACAGCAAACCCAACGCCTTTGGCCCGGCTCAGGAGCAATTATTGACCATTGCCGCGGCCCAGGCCGGCATTGCCATTGAAAACGCCAGACTCTTTGCCAAAGCCGCTGCCGATCAGCAGCAAACCCAGGCTATTATCCAATACATGGCCGATGGTTTGCTGCTGATTGACGACCAGGGCGTGATTGTTACCTGCAACCCGGCTTTGTCAATGATGTTGGGCCTGCACCCCGGTGAAATTGTGGGGCAAAAGGTTGACGCGCCCGACCTGCATCCCAAATTGGCCAGCATTACCGGCACAACCACCCAGCGCGCCCGAACCGGGGTATTGGCCAAAGAAGTGAACATAGAAACGCCCCGCCCCAGAACGCTGCAAATCTTTTCCACAACCGTGGTGGGCGATGATAAAAAACCCATTGGCGAAGTGCGGGTGGTGCACGACGTGACCAGAGAGCGGGAGTTGGAGCAACTCAAAGAAGATTTTATGTCTACCATTTCGCATGAGTTACGCACGCCTCTTTTTTCTATTCAAGGGTTTGTGCAAATCTTGCTGGAAAACGAGGGCGACCTGGATGCCACCACCCGCCAGGAGTTTTTAACCATCATCCAAACGCAGGCTGTGCAACTGAGCGAGATGGTCAACAATTTGCTTGACGCCTCTAAATTTGATGAAGGTAAACTAAAGTTTGATAAACAGCCGGTGGCCGTGTTAGACTTGATCCAACAAACCATGCTCAAACTGCGCGGCTTTGCTCACCAACAAAAAGTAAGCGTAACCCCAAAATTACCGGCCACGTTGCCCGTCATTATCGGCGACAAAGAACGATTGGAACAGGTGTTAACCAATCTCATTGGCAACGCCATTAAATTCACCCCCGAAGGCGGGCAAGTGACCGTCAGCGCGGCTGCGCCAAACAATGAATTATTGGTTGAAGTGAAAGATACCGGCCTGGGCATTCTCCCGGAAGCCCAAGAGCACATTTTTTCCCGGTATTACCAGGTAGAGGATAAAAAGAGCGAAAGCTCCAAAAAAGGCAGTGGTTTGGGCCTGTATATTGCCCAACAAATCATCAAGGGGCACGGTGGGGAAATTTGGGTAGAAAGTAAAGGCATCCCGGGCCAGGGTAGTATTTTCCGGTTTACCTTGCCCCTGCCGGAAACACCCATAGAAGTTTGATATTCTGAATAATCAAGAGGAAATTATGGAAGCATTAAATCAGCAAATTGAGCAAGCGGCCAACCTGGTTCACCAGGCCCGCCAGATTGTGGCTATGACCGGGGCCGGCATCAGCACGCCCTCCGGCATTCCCGATTTCAGAAGCCCGGAATCCGGCTTATGGGATCAGGTTGACCCTCTGACCGTGGCCTCGATTTTTTCTTTCCGGCAGAATCCCCAATCTTTTTACGACTGGATTCGCCCGTTAGCCCCCCTCTTTCTGGAAGCCAAACCCAACGCAGCCCATTATGCCCTGGCTGCCCTGGAACAGGCCGGTAAAATGAGGGCCGTGGTGACCCAAAATATAGACGGGTTGCACGGCAAGGCCGGTTCAAAAACCGTTTATGAATTACACGGCCATTTGCGAGAGGTCACTTGTATCCGTTGTTACGAAGTGCAAAAATCCGAGGGCATTATCAGGCAGTTCATTGAAGATGGCCGGGTTCCCAAACATGATTGCGGCGGTGTTTTTAAGCCCAACGTTATTCTTTTTGGCGAACAACTACCGATGCGCGAATTTGTGGCCGCCCAGGTAGCCATCAAAGAAGCGGACCTGATGCTGCTGGTCGGTTCTTCGTTGGAAACAGCGCCCGCCTCAGATTTGCCGGAATTGGCCCTGGACAACGGCACCAAGATGGTGATCATTAACCAACAACCCACGTATCTGGATAACCGGGCAGATTTGGTTATTCACGCCAACGTGGTTGAAGTGTTGCCCCAAATTCTGGAACTGGTAGCCGTGTAAATGATCCACACCATCGAAGAATACTCGCTCAATGCCTGGCCCTGTTTGCAGCAAATTTTGTACGACGGCTGGATTTTAAGATTTGCCAACGGTTACACCAAAAGGGCCAATTCGGTCAATCCCATTTATAGCGGGGCGCAAGATGTTGACCAAAAAATCCAGCGGTGTAGGCAAATCTATCTGGCGCAAAATCTGCCATCCATCTTCAGGATTACTCCGCTGGCCGATCCCCCCAATTTGGATAACCTGCTGGCCGAACTTGGCTTTAGCAAACAAAGCGTCACCAGCGTCCAAACCCTGGATTTGACCGCCTGCCCTACCGTAGAAACAACGGCTTTCCAATTTTGGCCTGAATTTTCCCCGGAATGGGGACAAATTTTTTCCGGCTTGAACGGTCACCTGGAACAACAGCGCGTAAAACACCAGGCCATCTTGCGCCAGATTGTGCCGGAAAAATGTTTTGCCGTTTTAGCCAACCAGGGCCAAATTATTGCCTGTGGATTAGGGGTGTTAGAAGCCGATCACCTGGGCCTGTTCGACATCCTCACCGCTCCTGGAGAACGGCGCAAGGGTTGGGGCCGGGAATTGATGCTGAATATTCTGCATTGGGGCAAAAAGAAAGGGGCCAAAAAAGCCTACCTGGGAGTGGAAATGGCCAATGAACCGGCTTTGAATTTTTACCAAAAGTTAGGTTTTGCGGAAGTGTATCGGTATTGGTACAGAATCAAAAAAATTGAGGCTGGCGAGGGACAACAATGACCACCCTGTTTATCAAAAACGCCGACGTGCTGGTGACAATGACTGAGGCCCAACCGGAGATCAAACTTGGCGCCGTGATTGTGGTAGACCACAAACTTGAATTTGTGGGCGCCACCGCCGCCGCAAATGACTTTATAACCCAAACCCGGCCTGATCTGGCCCGCGATGGTTTTGATCAGGTGATTGACGCCGGCGGCTGCGTGGTGATGCCCGGCCTGGTCAATGGCCATCATCACCTTTATCAAACGCTTACCCGCAGTATTGGCACCGGCGGCGGGCTGGCGCTGTTTGATTGGTTGAAATACCTTTATCCCATCTGGGCCGAACTGACGCCGGAAGCGGTTTATGTGAGCGCCAAACTGGGCCTGAGCGAATTGGTTTTAAGCGGCTGCACCACCGTGGCCGACCACCTGTATCTTTTTCCCAACGGCAGCAAAATTGACGACGAAATTCGCGCCGCCCAGGAGGTGGGCGTCCGTTTTCACCCTACCCGGGGCAGTATGAGCCTGGGCGAAAGCCAGGGCGGCCTGCCCCCGGACCGGGTATGCGATAGCGAGCCGGAGATCATCAAAGATTGCATCCGGGCCATTGAAACCTATCATGACCCCGAACCTTTCTCCATGTTGCGGATTGGCCTGGCCCCGTGCTCTCCCTTTAGCGTGACCGGTGATCTCATGCGCCAGTCGGTGGAAATTGCCCGCCAATATCCGCTGGTCAACCTGCACACGCACCTGGCCGAAACAATGGACGAGGAGCGTTTTTGCCTGGACATGTTTGGCAAACGTCCGGTGGAATATGCCGAATCGCTCAATTGGGCCGGAGAAGACGTGTGGTTTGCCCACATGGTCCATCCCAACCAGGCTGAGATTGACTGGCTGGCCCGAACCAACACCGGGGTGTGTCACTGCCCCAACAGCAATATGATTTTGGCTTCCGGCATTGCCCCCATCCGCCAGTTGCTTGATCAAAACGTGCGGGTGGGCCTGGGCGTGGATGGTTCGGCCAGCAATGACGGCGGCCACATGCTGGGCGAAGCCCGCCAGGCGATGTTGCTGCAACGGGTGGGCTGGCCCGGCTTTGAATCTAGAGCCGACCGTTTTTCGGCCCGCGAGGCCCTGGCCCTGGCTACCACGGGGGGGGCCAGCATTTTGCGGCGGGATGATATTGGCTCATTGGCCGTGGGCAAGGCGGCGGATTTGGTGGCCTTTCGGGTAGACGACCTGGCCCATGCCGGCGGTCTGGCCGATCCGGTGGCGGCCTTACTGACCTGCGCCCCCACCCAGGTCTGGCTATCGGTGATTAATGGGCGGGTGATTGTGGCAGAGGGTCAATTTTTGCTCTTTGCTCTGGAACCCCTCATCGAAACCCACAACCGCATGAGTTTAGAAATGATGACCCGGGCTGGAGTTTTATAAATGCCAAAATCCGACACGTTAGGGTATTTGCAAGAAAAAAAATTAGGCCCGGCGGATGAACTGCGGGAACACCTGCATAAACTGGAAGAAAGCCACCTTAATATCAAAACAATGGACTCGGCCCAAGCCCTGGCGTTATTACGTGACCTGGATTGGGTGGTCGCCCGGCTTGACCAGCTTGAAGCGAACGGATTGGATTTACGCCCTGAACGGGGACGATTCCAGGCCATTCAGGGTCATCTAAAAAAGAAAGCCGCCCCTCTTTTGCAGGCGCTGGGCGGGCCTATGGCTTTGCGAAAGCAGCGACCTGCCCCGCTTCCCCCACCTGAACAGTGGTGGTGGTATATCAACGATATGGTAGCGGCCCAACAACAGCGTTTGTGGCGGCGGGTGGTGATTGGCCTGGCCATGGGGCTGTTAGTTATTGGCGGTGTAATTATAGCCTTCAATACTATTTTGGCCCCTTCTCCTGAAACGGTGGCCCGCCTTAACGCAGAAAACGACGCCTCTTCTTTTGTGGAAGAGGGAAAATATTTAGAGGCCCTGGCCGCGCTTGAAAATGGCCTGGCCAAAGTGCCGGGCGACTCAGGTTTATTGATTTTTAAAGGAGTGGTGCTGGAAGCTTTGGGTCAAGAAGAGGAAGCGGCCCAAACATTTGCCCAGGCGCAGGAATTGATTACCGACCCTAAAGAGTTTTACCTGGCCCGCGCCCAACTGTATTTGCGGATGAACCAGCCGGAAAAAGCCGAGCGAGAGGCTCTGGCCGCCCTGGAACTTGATGAAGAGTTTGGCCGAACCTGGCTGACTTTGGGGCAGGCGTATGAGTTGCAGGGCCGGGTGCTGGAAGCCCTGGAGACTTACGAAACCGCCGGCCAGGTTGCTTTTGATCAGAATGAAAACGAAGTGTACGTGCTTTCGCGGATGGCCCTGGCCCGTCTGAGCCAGTCGCCGCCCGACCTGCCGGTTGAAGAAGCCACGGAAGAATCTGGTAATTAAGCGCGATGGTCAGGCCCAGGCGTTGTCTCTTGCCAAAATTGGATACAGACACGGACGCCGATACCGCCACCGACCTTGACATTGAGTTTGTGGTGATGGACGAAGAGGAACTGGAGCGTCCCTACCGGGTCATCATTCACAATGATCACGTGACCACGTTTGAATTTGTCATTGCGGTGCTGATAAATATTTTTGAATTGTCCCCTAACCGGGCCATTGATGTAACCTATGAGGCCCACACCCAGGGCAACGCCTACGTAACCACCCTACCTCTGGAAGAGGCTAAAAGTAAGGTTTTTAAAGCGCAATACCTGGCCCGCCAGCAAGGCTTTCCGCTCACGTTTACCATTGAACCGGAGTAAACGGTAAGGTCGCCTCGTGAGGCTATTGGTTTGTTGGGCCTGCTCTCACCCAATGCCCTAAACTAACCCAACCGGGTGATGGCTGAACTGCCTGAAACAACCCATTTGTAGTGAAACAAACAATCTGATTACCCAGGAGGGCTATCAAAAGATAGCTCTTATTTTATTTTTATCTGCTCGGCCATTGCCGAGCTAATTGACTTTTTCCAAAGTCCAATGATAAAATTTGTGACATCTGTGTTCATCTGTGGACTTGGCTCAAATGCTTATCCCGCAACAAGTCTAATGGACCAGCTCGACTTTTGCAGTGACATAAGATTTAACATTAACAAGAAAATATGGGATAATAAAGGTCAAGCTAATCGGTATTCAAATGCTCTC
>JAFGDY010000029.1 GCA_016931895.1 Anaerolineae bacterium | reverse complement strand
TGGGGGTCTATCTGGTTCATTTTTGCCCCATTTTACCATGCAGGAGTGACTTTTACTCAATCCTTATCCCGAACTCAGGTTAATAGTACTAAATATTTACTTTGCCAACCAAAAAACCGTTGACATTTTCCTGAAAATAGGCTAAAATAGCTTTAGGTGGTATATACTGGTATACATTCTCTACGGAAGGCCAATGCGTTGTGATGCATTTGGATAAGCAGCATCCCCGGCCGGTTTATTTGCAGCTTAAAGAAATGTTGCAATGCCAAATAGAGCAGGGGATTTACCTGGCTCATCAAAGGCTCCCTTCAGAACGGGAACTGTGCCGGCATTATGATTTAAGCCGGATGACGGCCAGAAAAGCTTTGCAAGTTTTGATTGCCGAAGGATTCGCTTATACCCGCCTGGGCAAAGGCACGTATGTTAGCAACATTCTCGACGCCAACCCATCGGGAACAAATAACAATGGCCGTTTTGCGGAGTTACTGCTGGACGACATTGCCGAAACGCATTTGCAGCAAAAATTAGTAGAGCAGTTGTTATCTTTTGATGGCGTGGGCGTGGAGCGAACCATCCGCGAAGTGTTGGCCGCTCATCCCCTGGAGGCGGTGGCCCTAAAATTGTTTCCGCGGGTAATCCGGCAGCTTGAGCAACGTTGGTACAACGGCGAAGCCAATCTGCTGGCTCAAAATTATGCCGTTACCACCCTGCGCGCCCAATTGATAGCCATGGTGAACGCCGTGCCCTGTGAGGACGGGCCAAAAGCCCTGCTCACTTGCGCGCCGGGCGATCAGCATGAAATTGGGCTGCTGCTGTTAGCCCTGAGTCTGCGCCGGCGAGGTTTTGTGGTGATCTACCTGGGCCCAAACATCACCACCACCGAATTTGTTGAGGTTGTGGAGATGGTACAGCCGCGCCTGATTTGTTTTTCCGCGGCCACCACCCAAACCGCCAAAGCATTGGCCGCCTTCAGCCAGGAATTCCGGGCTAATACTCGCCCTGGCAAGAGGTTGATAACCTTTGGAGGGGCGGCTTTTAGCCAATCGCCGGCTTTAACCCCGGATGTGGCGGGCCTGTATTTGGGCGATACCATTGAAGAGGCTGTGTTAAAAATTCAAGAGTGGGCGTAACTTTTGAGCAACAATTGAAGACTAGAGTCGTAGTAAGCGTATAAGTATAGTTAAGGATTAGATCAATAATAGAGGCTGAGGAGAAACCTGATGTTAGCCTACAACTCCAATATCCCCCTTTTCCCACTCAATGTGGTTCTATTTCCGGGGATGATGTTACCGCTCCACATCTTTGAAGAGCGATATAAGGCTATGACCAGGGAATGTTTGGATAGCGGCGAACCTTTTGGCGTAGTGTTAGTCAAAACCAAATTAGTCTCATTGGCCAACGGAGGCAATTTGAACGACTTGCACCACATTGGCACCACGGCTCAAATTGCCGCGGTAGAACACCTGAACGATGGCCGGATGAATCTGGTTGCGGTTGGACAGGATAGATTTATTATCAAAGATATATATCTTGGTCAAGATGATCTTCTGATGGGATGGGTAGACCCTTTTCCAATGCAGAATGATAACGCGCAGCGTGTTGACAACCTGGTGCAAAAGCTGCGTTCAATTGTTAAACGTTATATTGACCACCTGGCCGATGCTTCGGGCGAGGATCTTTCAGAAGCAACCCTGCCCACCGACCCGGCGGCCCTGGCTTTTTTGGCCGGTACGGCCGCGCAAAGCCCTTTGGCTGATAAGCAAAAGCTCCTGGCCACCGAAGCGCTAGGAGCCTTGATAGCCAACACGGTGAGCATGCTGGATAAGGAAGACCAAATTTTAACCTATATGTTAAGGGCTTACCAGGTTCACCAGCAGGTGCAAAGATTACCTTTTGTGGACTATTCCTTAAATTGAAATTTTGCCAGCGCTCTACAAAAAATCTCAAAAAACAACGCAATGCCGCAAAGAAGTACAGGTTGGTACAGCAGTAGAGGGTTAAGGTTGAGTTACATTTATAAATCTAACAAAAATGAGGTGATTATAGTATGGCAACAACATGGGCTCCCGATGAAGCGTTGTTTAGATTGAGCATTGCTGATCTTGCGGCAACTGCGCCTGTATCCCCTGCCGAAGAAAAGCGCTTAATTCGCGTGATGCTTGAAGGGAAAAAGGCCGCTGCCCAAATGTGGAAAGACGCAACCTTGCGTAACGATGCCCAACTTAAAGCCAAAGTGGATGAAGGTCAGGCGGCCCGGCGGATGCTGATCCAGGCCAACGGCCGCCTGGTGATTAGTATTGCCAACAAGTATACTGGACACGGTTTGACCCTGGCCGAACTTTCTCAAGAAGGCGTGTTGGGCCTGATCAGGGCCATTGACAAATTCGACGTCAGCAAAGGGGTGCGGTTGAGCACGTATGCCAGCTACTGGATCCGGCAAAGCGTGAGCCGAGCGGTGGCGGTGCAAACGCGGGTGATCCGCCTGCCCGTGCATAAGGTAGATCACCTGGGTAAAATCCGTAAAGTGATGGGCCAACTGACTCAAACCTTGGGCCGCACGCCAGAATTGGAAGAAATTGCGGCGCAAACAGGAGACGCGCCTGAACAGATCCACGAATTGTTAAAGGATGGACAGGACACTCTCAGTTTGGAGGAACCCATCGGCGACGATGGCGCTATCCTGGCCGACTTTGTGGAAAACGATTTGACCCAGGACCTGGAAGACCAGGTTGACTCCACCCTGCTGGAAAGCGAAATTCGTCAAGCCCTTTCCGGCCTGACCGCCCGCGAAAGCCGTATTGTTGAATTGCGGTACGGTTTGCGCGACGGTCAGCCTTTGACCCTGCAAGACGTGGCCGAACGTTTTGGCTTAACCCGCGAGCGGATTCGCCAGATTGAAAAAGAGGCGCTGGCAAAATTGCGGCGGCCAGATCAGGCCGGTCGCCTGGCCAGCTTTGTGAATTAAACAAACGCTTCAGTAAAGCAAAAGCCCCTGCGGTTTTTCCCCAGGGGCTTTTTTATTTAGGCGCTTACGCAAATCATTGATGCATTCCAGAGGTGACAGTCACTTTGTAAGTGATTGTCACCTCTGGAGCGTGCGTAAGTCTTATAGGTTGTTACCGCAGCCGGGCCAAAACCGTTGTCGTGCCCAAAAATAAAAACAGACCGGCGGCAATCAAGCCACCTCCACCACCCAGCAAGGAAAATAACCCAAAAGGCAGGGTGGCCAAAATCAAACAGCCGGCCACCACCCGCCCCAGATAACGCGAACGACGCCTGCGCACGCCCCAACGCACGGCTTCGGCAATAAAGCCGGCCACGGCCGGGGCCACAAAAAATCCAATTAAAAGAGTCCACCAAATCCAAAACCCACCTAAAATAAAGGTAAATAACCCCGCCGCAATCAATGATAGCGGAAAGGAAATGGCCGCTGCAATCAGATAATCTGTATTGCCGCCGGTGTAAAACTTATTCTCCTGTTCCCGAATACAATCCGGGCAGCGAAAGCCAACCGGGGTACGCCGGGCGCATTTGGGGCAAATGGGCCGGTTGCAGCGGTTACAGCGCAAGCCGGTTTCCACGTTGGGATGGCGATAACAATAGGCCAGGCCCGTCTCAACTTCAACCACATCCTCTTTTGGCAAAGCAGAAGCCTCGGCCTGGGATTGAGCCGCCAACTTTTGCTCCACCAAGGCCAGACCCGCTTTGGCTTCACTATTGGCGGGGTCCAGGGCCAACACTTTGTTGAAACACGCTTGTTTTTCGACCAGAGATTCAACCACCCCGGCCAGGCCCAACCAGGCCTCAATATTATACGGCGTTTGCCGGGTGGCTTTTTCCAGCAAACGGCGTGCATCTTCAAGGTCGCCCACCCGCGCGGCAGTAAGGCCCTGTTCTACTAAATCTGGGGTTGAGGTATTGGGCATTGATTACTCTCCTGTTTTAAAGGTCAGGTATCGAGCGTTAAATATCAAATAAACCACGCCTGATAGGACATCTATTTTCTGCTTTGCGGCCAGCCCAACCGCTGCATCAGGGTGCGATAAAAGTAATTTCGCTCTTGCAGGCGCACAAAACGCCCCACCGAGGGGCCGGCGCTCATAATCGCTTCGTCCCCGTCGGTCACTTCAATTTCGCTCTGGCCATCAATAGTTAGCACGGCCGTATGATCGGTAGAAACCTGCACGCAAACGCATGCGCCTTTAGACAACACAATGGCTCGTTCCAGGCTGAGGTGGGGGGCCAGGGGAATCAATAGAAAGTTTTCCAATTCCGGCGGCAAAATGGGGCCGCCGGCGGCCAGCGCGTAGGCCGTGGAGCCGGTGGCGGTGGCGATAATGATCCCGTCGGCGGTATAGGTAGTCAGGAAACCTTCATCAATGTAGGTATGCAGCCGGACCACACGAGCCAATTTCCCCCGGCTCACCACTATCTCGTTCAAGGCTTCGTAAGCATTGATAATCCGCCCCTCGCGGCGGTGCTCGGCATGGAGCATCATGCGTTCTTCAATCCAGTACTGGCCCAAAAGGGCTTGCCGGAGATGCTGGGGCCATTGGGCCGGTTCCACCTCGGTTAAAAACCCCAACCGGCCCATGTTGACTCCCAAAATGGGAATCCTTCGCCCGGCAGTCAGCCGCGCCGCCCGCAGCATTGAGCCGTCGCCCCCCAGGGTAATGAGCAAGTCTAAATCCTGCAAATGATCTTTAATGTCTGTCTCGCTCCAACTGGAACTGACCCAGGCTGAAGCCCCCAGATTTTCGATGAACTCCAACATCTCGGCGGCCATCACCCGCGATTCGGCCAGCTTGGGATGATACAGGATACCCACATGGCCAAAGGCCAGTTGGTCAGGCTCGGCGGCCTGCGGGGGGGGGACCATGGGCTACAGCCTCTCTTTCAACCAGGCCAGAACGTGCTCCCGGCCCAGGGTTGTTTGCGCGCTGCTGCTCATATCTCGCACCGTCACCTGGTTGGCTTTGACCTCGTCTTCACCCAAAATCAGGGCAAAAGCCGCCTCAAGGCGGTTGGCGCTTTTGAGTTGGGCCTTTAAACTGCGGTTACCGGGCGTCAACAATGCGCCGATATTTTCTTGATGCAGCGTGTCAACCAGTTTGAGCGCAGCCAACTTGGCCGTTTCACCCAAGTAGGAGACGGCCACTTGGGGTAAGGGTTCGGGCGGCGGCTCCAGGCCCAGGTGGCGCAGGGCAATCACGTAACGCTCAATGCCAGAGCCAAAACCAATGCCGGGCGTTGGCGGTCCGCCCAACTCTTCAATCAGGCCATCGTAACGCCCGCCGCCGCAGATTGTGTCTTGACTGCCCAGGCCGTCGGCCTTGATCTCAAAAACGGTTTTGGTGTAATAATCCAGGCCGCGCACAATCCGGTAGTCAATCACGTATGGCCGCTCCAACGCCTCCAGGTAGGTTTTTAGCCGGGCAAAGTGGTCGGCGCAATCAGGGCACAGGTGATTGGTGATGTGAGGCGCATCCTGCAACAGGGATTGGGTAAACGATTCTTTGCTGTCCAGAATCCGCAGGGGATTTTTTTGGAGCCGCATTTGGTCGTCCGGCGGCAGTTTGGTGGCATAACGGCTAAAAAAGTTTACCAGGGTTTGCACGTAAGCCGGTTTGCAGGCCGGGCAGCCGGTAGAATTAATATAAAGCCGCAACCCGTAAAAACCCAAATTAGCAAAAAGATGCCAGGCCACGTTGATCACTTCCACGTCCACGGCCGGGTCTTTTTCGCCAATCACTTCCACGTCAAATTGAGTATGCTGCCGGTAGCGCCCGGCCTGGGGCTTTTCATGGCGGAAAATGGGGCCAAAGGTCCATACTCTTAAAGGCGGGGGCAGGGTGTGCATGCCGTTTTCAATGTAGGCCCGCATGATGCCGGCCGTAAATTCCGGCCGCAGGGCCAGTTGGTCACCGTCGCGGTCTTCAAAAATATACATCTCTTTTTCCACAATGTCGGTGCCCTCGCCCACGCCCCGAATAAAGAGGCCGGCCTGTTCCAGCAAAGGCACGTCCAGCCGCCGGTAGCCAAACATGTCGGCCGTTTCTTGAATTTTGGCGATAATGTAGCGCCAGTAGGGTTGGTCGTCAAACAATACGTCGGGCATGCCGGTAATGCGTTTGTAGGTGGTCAATGTTCAAATGCTCCTGGGGGATGTTTTTGAATGGGGAGATTATAGCCCAATTTGGGAGGGATGTCTAAACTTTTCCCATTCCCACACTCAGTTTGGGCCCAACCCCAGTTTGGAAACGAGAAAACTCGTGTGGGAACGAGAAAAACTTTGAATTTGACTTCATCTGTGTTATACTGCACTTACCCTCTGCTTAACAACTTTAATAGCCCAGGCTGTTACCCATTTAAATTGCCCTGGCCAAAATTGGCCGCGCCACAGACAGCCCGGCTTTGCAGAAACAATCACCAGGTGACGCAATATGTCACAAATTCATAACCCCTATTTTGCCGGCCCGCCCGCCACCCAGCCCGACACCTTTTTTGGTCGCCAGGATGTGCTACGTTTTGTTGACGATACGCTGGCTTCCCCCATGCACAATGTTATTGTGTTTTACGGCCAGCGCCGCATTGGCAAAACTTCTATTTTGCATCAAATTGCTCGCCAATCTGAGCAAGATTATCAGGCTGTTATTTTTGACCTGCAAAGCAGCGTTGATAGTCCGCTGGAAGAACTGGTTTATGGCCTGGCGCGCGAGATGGCCCACCAACTTCATCTACCCGCCCCCAACCGGGCCGATTTTCAACAAGACCCCGAATACTTCCGCAGAATTTTTTTACCTTATGTTTATGAACACTTGGGCGATAAACGGCTGCTGCTGCTTTTGGATGAATTCGACGCGCTGAGTTTGGATAATAGACCGGCCGACCTGGATGCTCTGCCTTTTGTGCAGGCGCTCAATCGCATCATCCAAAGCGATGACAAACGGGTAGTGTTTCTGTTTGTGGTGGGCCGCCGGTTAAAAGATTTGTCGGCCCAACATTTGCAGATTTTTCGGAGCGCCCTGGACCGGCAGATTACGCTGCTCAAACGTGAGTCTTGCCTGCAACTGATCACCCGCCCGGCGCAAAACATTCTCACCTACCAGGATGCCGCCATCGAACGCATCTGGGCCTTGACCAGCGGCCACCCTTATTTCACCCAGTTGATTTGTCACAAAATTTTCAATGAAGCCCGGCATCAGGAGGAGTGGACGGTAACCGAGGCCCACGTGGAGGCGGTGGTTGACGATGCAATCAGCGCCGGCCAAACGGCGTTGCAATGGTTTTGGGACGAAGTGCCGCCGGTTGAACGTTTTACCCTGTACACCATTGGCCAACTGGCCGTTGCGGAAAACAAAGCCACCCTTGACCAACTGCTTACCGAGCGCGATATGCGGCGGGTGCAGGTGCCGGATGTTGAACTTCGCGCTTTGCCGGATAAGCTGGTGGATCGCCAGGTGCTCAACCGGGATAAAAAAGGACAGTATGGTTTTGCGGTAGAAGTGGTGCGCCGCTGGATTGCGCAGAATCATTCTCTGGAAGAAGTGACCTCGGAACTGACCCGGGTGGCGGTGGATGAGTCGGCCAAGGATTTTTTCCGGGCCGGCCTGACCGCGTATCAACGGGAAGATATTGAGTTTGCGATGGATAGTTTCAGTCGGGCCTTGGGCGTCAATCCTGATTATGTGGAAGCCCGGCTCTGGTTGGCCCGCACCCGCTTGAAAGCAGGCGACTTGTTGGCCGCCATTGATGAATTTACCTACGTTGAACGCTTTGGAGGACGGGAAGCCAGAGATGCGCAGGTTGGTTTGGCCGACGCCCGGGCCCAATACGGCCAGCAACTCGAAGCCGAAGGTAGAATTGAGGAAGCCCGGCAAGAGTATCAGCGAGTGCTAAAGTTGGACGAACAACACGTTTTGGCCAACACCCGCTTGAGCGAGTTTTACCGCCAAGAGGCTGATGCGAGTTTGGAAAGTGAAGGGATAATTGCCGCACGACTTTTGTATGAGCAGGCCCTTAAACATAAAACGGATAAAGCCCTGGAACGCCGGATCAAGGAGCGGCTGGACCAATACAGCCAGGCCCAGGAAGCAGCTTACAACTGGGAGGCGGCCGAACAGGCCAAACAATTGGCCGGTCAGGTTTCCCAGGCTGAAGACGACCAGAAAGCGTTGTTGCGATTCCGTTTGGAATGGGGGCGCTGGCTGCTAAAACAGCACCAACTTGATGAGGCGGCCTGGGTGTATCGTCGCCTGCTGGATGAGGCCGCCGATGATACGCCGCGCCAAATGATTGAGAACGACATTTTGCGCTATAGCCAACAGCAAGAGGAGGCCACCCACTGGCGCCAGGTTGAGGCAGCCTTGAGCCTGCTGGTTGAGCTTTTCCCGGATGATGTTGAAAGCCGAAATCGGCTGGCCGACAGCCTGTGCCGGCAGGGTGAGTTTCACCTGGGGCGGAGCGACCTGACCAACGCCAAAACGGTGTATCAGCGGGCCTTAAGCACTATTCCGGCAAATGAGGTGGTTATCAACCTGATCAAAGATGGTTTTCAGGCTTATCGCCGCAAACATCAATCAGACGATACTATCCAGGGCCGGAAATTGATTGCCGAAGCCATGTTGGTTTTGGTGGAGATTCTGGGTCGGGAAGACGTGCCGGTCTATCAAGGGTTAGCTGCGGCGCGGGAGGAATTGGGGGATGCCTTGTATCAAGGGCACAACCTGCCCGGAGCCTATCAAGCCTATCTGCAAGCCTGGGACGATATCACCTATTGGCTTCAGCTTGCCCCTGAAAAAGAGCCGGCTTATCGCCAACGGGCGAGTGTTGGGCTGAAACTGGGCCAGGTAGAACTGGACCGGGGCGCGTTCAATGAAGCAGTTGAATGTATCCAGCAAATACTGGATGATGTCAAAGCTGAACCGCAGATGGCGAGCCGGATCAAAACAACGTTTAATGATTATCGCCGCCGGCAGGAAGAAGCCTTACGGTGGGACCATGCCGAGCGGGCCATAGAAGTGCTGGTCTACCTGTTTCCCGGCGACGAAGAGGTGAGTTTTTGGCTGGCCGAAACGCACGTGGGGCAGGCTGATTGGCACCTGCAACGAGCCATTCCCGATTTGGAAGCAGCCCGTCGCCTGGCCCAAGAAGCCATTGAGATTGATCTGCCCTTTAAACAGCGCCATCTCATTACCTCCAGACTCAAAGCTTCTTTCCAATCCTTTAGTGAACACCAACAAGAAGCGGCTTTGCCCAAATGGGCGCAAGCTGAATGGGCCATGAATAGCCTGATCAGCCTGTTCCCCGGCGATATGGAACTCCATCGTCAATTGGCCGAATTGCGCGCCGGTCAAGGCGATTGGTACCTGGCCCAGGCCGATCAGTCCCCGGCCCAAACCCGCAGTTATCTGCTAAAAGCAGCCGAAGTTTACAAACGCGCCCTAGACGACTTCTCTGCCGATGGCGATCTGGCGACCCGTTTGAAGGAGAGGTTCCGCCAGTATCGGGCGCAACATTCATCTTATTGGCCCCAGGCCAGGCCGGCCATCCAGATTTTGCACGAGACCCTGCCCGATGATGAGGAAATTCAGCAATGGTTAGCTGAAACTGAGGAGAAAGGCATTGCCCAACGATTTGTGGGCGCTGCCAGGCGCAGGTGGCCGGTGGCTGCTGTTGGGGCAACAATCATAGCCCTAACACTTTTCGTAGCCCTCTTCTTTGGAGAAGGGGCCGGAAGTGAGATAAGATCGCCAACACCAACCGTCACCGCAATATCGCTCTTACCTTCGGCTTCACCTGAAATACCACCAATAGCAACGGACACTCCCACCCCAACCAAAACTCCTACCCCAACCAAAACCCCCCGGCCAACAGACACCCCCCTCCCCCCCCAAACTTCCACTTCCCCCAAAATCCCCAGGCCAACAACCACCCCCCGTCCTACAGCAACGCCTTCCGCCGTGCCTGTAGTGGAAATTCAATTGCTTCAACCCGCTGATGACTCAATCTTTCGTGGCGCCAATACCCTGCCTCAACCGGCCTGGGCGCCAACGGGCGAGCTTGGCCCCGATGAATATTACCGGGTAAAACTTACCTCTCCCCAGGGCCAACAACATTATTCGCCGCTTTTGACCGCTCCCTCCTGGGAAATACCCCCGGAAATATTCCGGTGGGCTAATCTGTTCTATACTGACCCAACGGCCCGCAATATCGAATGGCAAGTTGTAGTGGTCCGCAATGAGAATGGCGAACTGGCGCAAATAAGCGCAAGCAAACCGCGTACCTTTACCTGGGAACCTGAATCTTTGCCCGCAGGCGAAGCTCTGGCTGTAGCCGTCAATCCCGGCAACCCCCTGGAAATATTGGTGATTTTGAAAGACAAGGGTATCTACAAAACAGATACCGGCGGCATTGACTGGCAACAGGTTTCAGAGGATGGTTCCGCAGTCACCCTCCATTTTGCCCCAGCAGACCCTGACGTAGTCTATGCCGGGGTCTACGGTTACATTTTACGTTCTGACGATGGAGGAGACACTTGGACGCCGTGGCAGATAAACGTAGGCA
>JAFGDY010000028.1 GCA_016931895.1 Anaerolineae bacterium | reverse complement strand
GATAAAGGGAGGGTCGTTTGACTTCTTGGCGCGGGCCAAGATATCGTCAATTTCAACAGTAGGGTAATGCCCCACTTCCAGGGCCACACCCTGATGGCTTTTGGCCAGGTTGTCTAACTTTTTGCGGGGAACGCGCTGCACGGAGATTTTGGCCTGTCCGGCCAGGTCAACAATTTCGTTGACTATAACCGACGTCTCAATATTTTCGGCCAACATTACTTTGTGAATATAACGACGCCGCGCGCGAAGGCACTCGCGGGCGGCGTTACGTCCATAGAGAATTTCTCTCATCTAGCTTATTTTCCACACTGTTCCATCCGGTCTGTCTTCCAGAATAACCCCAATCTCGGCCAATTGATTCCGGATTGCATCACTGGTGGCATAGTCTTTGTTTTGGCGGGCCGTTGCGCGCAGGTTAACCAGGATGCGAATGAGGTCTTCTTCCAGGCCGGGGGCGCCGCCTGCCCCGCCAATGTCGTTGGGGATGAGGCCCAGAATGTCGCCGCCAAGCGTACGATAGGTATTGTCAATGGCGGCCAGGATGCCGCCGGAAACAGGCTGGCCGCTGTTGAGCAGCGTATTGACCGTTTTGTTGAAGTCAAACAGGGCCGCCAGGGCTTGGGGGGTATTAAGGTCGTTGTCCATGGCCTCGATAAAGCGAGTTTGGTATTGGGCCATTGTGGCCAAAAACTCAGGGTCGGCAGCGGTGGTTAGATCGGCTTTGGCCAATTGCTGCCGCACCAAACTCACCGCGCCCAACAAACGCTCGTAACCTCTGGCGGCGCTTTGCAGGGCGTCGTCGGTAAAATCGGTGTTTTGGCGGTAATGGCTGCTTAACACAAAAAAGCGCACGGCCAGCGGCGGATAACCCTGCGACAGTCGGTCGTGCTCGCCGGTAATGACCTGTTGGATGGTGATAGCGTTGCCCAGGCTTTTGCCCATTTTGCTGCCGTCCACTGTGACCATGTTGTTGAGGATCCAGTAACGGGCGAATTCCTGGCCATAGGCGGCTTCGGCTTGAGCGATTTCGCTTTCGTTGTGGGGGAAAATATTTTCCAGGCCGCCGCCGTGGATGTCAAAAGGCAGGCCCAGGTATTTGCGGGCCATGGCCGTACATTCGGCGTGCCAGCCGGGAAAACCCTGGCCCCAGGGGCCGCGCCACTGCATCAGGTGTTCGGCGGTGGCTGCTCGCCATACGGCAAAGTCGCGAGGGTCGCGTTTATCGGTAGAAACGTCCAGGCGCGCTCCTTCGGCCAGCTCGTCTATTTTGCGGCGAGAAAGTTTGCCATACGCCGGCCAGTCGGCCACCGAAAAGTAAACGTTGCCCTTGCTCTCGTAAGCGTACCCTTTGTCAATTAAGCATTGCGCCAGCTCAATTTGTTCCGGAATGTGGCCGGTGGCCCGCGGCGAGATGTCGGGCCGAATGATATTCAATAAATCCATATCCCGGAAGTAATGGCGGGTGTAGCGCTCAACCAATTCCATTGGCTCCAGCCGGTCCCGGCGAGCGCCTTTGGCGATGCGGTCTTCGCCTGTATCCAAAAGGTGCCCCACGTCGGTCAGGTTTTGCACGTAGCGCACTTTGTAGCCCAAATATTCCAGATAACGATGCAGCACGTCAAAGGTAATGTAAACTTTGGCGTGGCCAATGTGGGAATCGCCATAAACCGTTGGGCCGCACACGTAAATGCCCACAAAGCCCGGTTGGAGCGGTTGAAATTCTTCAATTTGTCGGCTCAAGTAGTTATAAACTTGCAAAGTCATTTTTTATCTTTCTATCCGGGCAAAGATCATGCGGCCGGCGCTGGTTTGCAAAACTTTGGTCACGCCCACCTCCATCTCTCGATCAATATATGGCCGGCCGTTTTCAATCACAATCATGGTGCCGTCGCTGAGATAGGCCACGCCCTGGTCCCGCTCTTTGCCTTCTTGAATGATTTTAACGGTAATGGTTTCGCCGGGCAGAATAACGGTTTTGATGGCGTTGGCCAATTCATTGATGTTCAATACTGTTACGCCTTGTAAGCGGGCCACGCTATTAAGGTTAAAATCGTTGGTGATGATGGGACAGCTCAACTGTTTGGCCAGCATAATCAATTTGTCGTCGGCGTTTTGCACGTTTTCCACATCAAGGTCGGTGATTTTGACCGGGGCCAAAGATTCTTCTTGCAGTCGCCCCAGCAGGTCCAGGCCCCGGCGCCCGCGATTGCGGCGTAGGGGGTCTGAGGAATCGGCGATGTGCTGCAACTCATTGAGAATAAAACCGGGCACTAACATGGTGCTGCGAATAAAGCCGGTGCGGCTAATATCGGCAATGCGGCCATCTATGATCACGCTGGTGTCCAGTAGAACCACGTCTCTGGGGGGACGGCCGGGGTCCAAAAAAGAAGTGCCCAGGGTCAGGCGCGGGCCTAGCAGTCCGGAGATGTCTTGCCGGCGCATCACCATCACTGCCGCGCCAATGTATCCCAAAACCACACTGACGGCTATGGGTAAAATGTTGCCGTAGGGTGGGGGCAGAGCGGATAATGATGGATAAAACAAAGCGGCTACGGCCAGGCCAATCACCAAACCAATAACGCCAGAAATAAGTTGGGTGGCCGGCATTTTTTTTAATCTGGCCTTAAGCATATTAAAGGGCCGGGTGGTCAGGTAGGGCGCAATCAGCAAGCCCAGCGCCGCGCCGGCCAGGGTTAAGGCCGTAATCAGCCGGAGCGACTCTTCCGCGTTACTGGGCCGGAACAGAGCTACCGAGCGCGCGCCGATCAGGGCAAAAACCACCATGCCCACTAAACGAAAGACAAATTCAACGCTCATAACATCCTTAAACTAAAAAAAGCGACTGCACCTAAAGCACACTCGCCCTTTGACTATAAAACGATGGCAGTAATGACTACTCAGCGTATCTGGCAAATAAAATTTGCTTTTTCGCTTATCGAAATCCGGCCTGGGGGGATCTAATAAAATTGGTTGAAATCACTCAAAATCGTTCAAGGATAATGATTGATAATGAGACGGCCTCTTCAGTAGTATATTGACAATAACCTGCCCCGTTCGTATCAATAATGCCACAAAGATGATAAATAAGTGCTTTAAGGAATTACAGGATAAGGGCCTTGACAAGAATATGTTAAATTATTTCGCCGGTTATGTTAGCACGAAGCGCGCAAATTGTCAAAGAATTCATTAAATCAGCGCATTTTCCAGGGCTTCGCTTACGGAGCGGGCCTGGATCAGGGCCAGGGGCGGCGTTTTAAGATGCTTTAATTGGCCGGAGGCGGGCAGTAAACAACGTTTGAAGCCAAGCTTGGCCGCTTCTTTGAGCCGGGTTTCCAGATGGCCCACGGCCCGCAACTCGCCGGAAAGCCCCACCTCGCCCACCAGGGCCAGATCGGCGGCTACCGGCCGGTTGCGAAAGCTGGAGGCAATGGCCGCAGCCACCGCCAGGTCGGAGGCCGGTTCGTCAATTTGCAAACCGCCGATCACGTTAACAAAAACATCCTGGTCGGCCAGACGCACGCCCACCCGTTTGGCCAGCACGGCCACAATGAGCAGGAGGCGGTTGAAGTCAACGCCGTTGGCGGTGCGCCGGGGATTGCCAAAACTGGTGGTGCTGGCCAGGGCCTGGACCTCAACCAGCAAAGGCCGCGTGCCCTCCAGGGTGACCGCAATGGCCGAACCGCTGGCATTGGGCAGACGCTCGGCCAAAAAGGCTTCGCTGGGATTGGACACTTCATTTAAGCCTTCGTCGCTCATTTCAAAGATGCCAATTTCGTTGGTGGCCCCAAATCTGTTTTTAACACTCCGTAATAGCCGGTAGGCGTGAAAACGCTCGCCTTCCAGGTAAAGCACTGTGTCAACAATATGCTCCAATACACGCGGCCCGGCAATCGCCCCGGTTTTGGTCACGTGTCCAATCAAAAAAACCGGAATGTTTTTACTTTTGGCCACCTCTTGAAACCGCGCCGCGCACTCTCGTACCTGGCTCACCGAACCGGGCGCGGATTGGAGTTCGTCCATATAAGTGGTCTGAATGGAGTCAACAATCAGAAAGCCCGGCGACATTTGCTGGATGTGCTCCAGAATAGCCGTCATGTTGGTTTCGGTGAGGATGAAAAGATTATCCCCCGGAATGTTGAGCCGGTTGGCCCGCAACTTGATTTGTTGGGCGCTTTCCTCGCCGGATATGTAAAGCACCTGCCCGGCTGCGGCCAAGCCCGCCGATATTTGCAGCAGGAGGGTACTTTTGCCAATGCCGGGATCGCCGCCAATCAGGGTCAAGGCGCCGGGCACCAGCCCCCCGCCTAACACCCGGTTGAATTCGTCCATGGGTAGCAAGGTGCGCTGATAACTGTCGGCGGCAATTTCAACCAGAGCCTGGGGCGTATTGCGACCCACCAGGGCTTGCCGCGCCGCCGGGGAAACACTACCCGGTTTGGCGGTTTCAATGATGGTTTCAACCAGCGTATTCCACTCGCCGCAATCGGGGCAGCGCCCCATCCATTTGGGTTGGGCGCTGCCACACTCTTGGCACACGTAACGAACTTTTGTTTTAGCCATAGTGACAGAATTATAGCAGGGTTTGAAACGCCGGGAAAGTTTGGCGGCTCTATTGCCATTGGCGAATGACGACGAAGGACGAACGACCAACGACGAAGGACGAAGGACGAAATTTGGTCATTCGTCGCTTTTGGTCATTGGTCTTGCTTAAAATCCCGCCTCGTCTTCCAGGGCAATGGCCCGCACCGGCGAACCGTCACCGCCGGCGATCTTGAGCGGCAAGGCAATAAAATAAACCACTTCCTGCTGCAACTGGCGCAAATTAGCCAGGCTTTCCACAATCACCACTTCGGCCCGCAGTAAAATTTGATGCACCTCAATCAATTCGGCCTTGTTTTCCGGGCGCAGGGAGGCTACGGAAGGCGTTTCCAGACCCAACAAGACAATTTGTCTGTCTACCAACCAGCGAGCCAATCCTGCGGAAATGCGGGGCATATCGGTTCGGTAATCGTCCTGGTTGGCGTGTTGGTCCCAATCCGTCCGTAACAACAGCCGGGCGTCTGGCCCGATTCTGCAGGCATAAGGGGCCAAATCTTCAACCGTAATAAAGCTATTGGCCGTTTTGGCCGAGAGGTCAATCACCAGGGCCGGGCCGATACATTTGCTCAGATCAAGGTGGGCCATAGTCCGTCCCCTATCCACAAAATGGAGGGGCGCATCCATGTGGGTGCCGGCGTGGCTATAGAGTTGTAAGTTGTTGGTATTGAGCTTGTCTTTGGCAAAAGTGCGAACCGGCTCTATAACAACCCCCCGCATATTTGGCTGAAAAGTTAGGCTTAAATCAACAATCCGTTGGGGCATTACATCCTCCTCATTCTCAATGCTTTCCATGCCTCTATTACTTCAAATTGTACCACCTTTACTGAAGGATGAGTATTTTTAATAACCTGGCTTCGCCTCTTACTCACTTTGATGCTATAATAAGCCTCTTTTTGCAGGAAGGAGAACCAGATGAAGCGCGTCCTTATCATCATCTTTTTGGTTATGATTATTTTTAGCTTGGTCGCTTGCCAGAGCACCGACCAGTCCGCGGCAGCCGCGGAAACTGTCCCCACCGAGTTGCCGCCGTCAACGGCTACCCTAATCTCTCCCGCCCCAACGCTCACTCCTATTCCCACACAAATCTCGCCTACCGACACCTCCACCCCTATCCCGCCGCCCACCGTTACCCCTACGCCTGCCCCGCCCACCCCCACCCCGCACATTTACATTGTGCAGGCGGGCGATACCCTGTTTGACCTGGCCCAGACCTTTGACACCACTGTTGAAGACTTGGTGATTGCCAACGGCATCAGGGACAAGAATTTTATCCGCACCGGCCAGGAGTTGATGATTGTTTCCTCCAAAATAGCCGAGGTGGCCATGGCCGATACCCCCACCCCTACTGTTGCGCCTGCGCCAGCCGAGACCGCCGTGGCTACTAAACCGCCGTCCGTTCAGGCCAGGACAATGACTGAAACCGCCACTGCCGAAGCCGCTGTCGGCGAAAATCCAAAACCGGCGCCATCTCCCCCCACCCCCATTGTTTCCAGTGGCCCGCCTCCACCAACTGTCGCCCACCCGGACAATATCAACCCCCTCACCGGCCTGCCTGTTGACAACCCGGAGGTCCTCCGTCACCGCCCCCTGATGGTGCGCATTGGCAACGACCCTGGTGCCCGGCCCCAGGTAGCCCTGAACGAGGCGGATGTGGTTTATGAAGAAATTACCGAGTGGTGGGTCACCCGCTTTACCGCCATCTATCTGGGCGCCACGCCCGACACCGTGGCCCCTATTCGCTCGGTGCGCCTCATCAATGTGCAACTGGTGCCTCAATACCAGGGCGCGCTGGCTCACTCTGGTGGTTCCGATGCCGTGCGCTGGGAAGTCTCCCAGGCCCCCATCGCCAACCTGGATGAATATTACAACCCCACGCCCTACTTCTATCGCCCCAACGAAGGCTGGCAAACCCGCCTGGCTATTGATGCCCAAGCCGCCCGCGACTATATGGCGGCCAAAGGCCTGGACGCGCCGGTGGTTTTGCAGGGCTTTTTCTTTAGCGACACCCCGGAACAGGGCGAGCCGGGCGAAAACATCTATATCGCCTACCCCCGCGTTACCAGCGCCACCGAGTGGCATTACGACCCGGCCAGTGGCCAATATCTACGCTGGATTAGCGGCCAGCCCCTTTACGACTTCAACGGTGGCCAGGTATCCGCCGATAACGTGATTATCTACTTTGCCGAACACCAGCCCACCAACATTGTGGAAGACGTTAACGGGGCCACTTCCATCCGCATCATCATGAACGGGCGTGGTCCGGCCTGGTTCTTCCGCGAAGGCAAACTCAACAAAGGTTATTGGCAAACCGATGGCACGCGCACGCCCTACTTTGCCTACGAGGACGGCAGCTCTTATCATCTTAAACCGGGTCGCACTTGGGTTGAAGTGGCGCCCCTCACCTACACCATCGGCCTCAACAGCGCCGATGAGGCCAGTTCAAAATAAATGACGACCAACCCTGAGTGGCTTGAACTCTCATCCCCCCCCGTCCCGGCCGCAAAAAAACAGCCCCGGGATAGCGCGCCTACCTGCCCCACCTGCGGCTGGCCGGTGACAGGCAAGACCAAAACCTGCCCGCATTGTGGGCACTCTCTTAACCGGGGTCCGGCCACTAACCTGCTGGCCGAGTTGGCGCTTGAACTGCCACTCCACCTCATTGAAATAGCCCCTGCCCCGCCTCGCTGGTTTGATGAAGAAACCACACCCGACCCGCCCGCTCTCTACCATCTCCGCTTGCAAGCCGAACGTTTGCAAACCACCACCGGCTTTGACCGCCTGATTTGCCTGGACGACATCAACGTTGACCATTACCGGCATCAACTGGAAGCCGCCCTGCGCGCTCTGCGCGATATGGGCGGGCAGGCCCTGCTGGCCGATGAAGTGGGCCTGGGCAAAACCATTGAAGCCGGGATTATAATGAAGGAACTCATTGAGCGGGGCCTGGCCCACAGCATCCTCATCCTCACCCCGGCCTCGCTCACCTGGCAGTGGCGTGAGGAAATGGAGACCAAGTTCTTTGAAGATTTTACCGTGCTGGAAAATCGTCGCCAACTGCCCAACTCCCTCCCCGACAACGCTCCTTGCCGCTGGATTGTGTCCCTGGATCGGGCCAAAACCACTGCCTGGTCCAAACGCCTCCTAACCCGCGAGTACGACCTGCTCATTGTGGATGAGGCCCACAAACTGAAAAATCATCGCACGCGGGCCTACCAGTTTGTCAACCAAATCCGCAAACGCTACGTGCTTATGCTCACTGCCACCCCCGTTCACAACGACCTGCTGGAACTCTACAACCTCATTACCATTCTGCGGCCCGGTCACCTGGGCACACGCCGGGCCTTTCAGCAGAATTTTCGCCTGGCCCCGCCCTCGTCCCACCGCACCGTTATCGCCGGGCCTGCTCACCCAACCGGACTTGAGACAGAGCGGTGTCTCCAATATTTGAACCTGAACCGGACCGACCGCCAAGCTTACCGGCAAGACCAATCCGCCGGCCAATGGATTTTGGCCCACACGGATAACCCGGCCGACTTTGACCACCTCAAGAGCCTGGATGGACGCGGACGGCAGGCTGTGAAACAGGTCAAACGTTTGCTGGCCCGCGGCTACGAAATCACCGACTTTGCGGCCGTCAGCCATAAATCCGGCTGGCGTGTCCGCACTCATTTTGTCTGCCACCTGCGGTTGGGGTCTGACCGGCGTAAATCCGCCCCCCGCCACCCGGCGGCTCTGCGCAACCTATTGCAAGAAGTCATGATCCGCAACCGGCGCAGTAGCGTGGGCGTGCGCTTTCCCCCGCGCCAGGCGGCTGTTTATGCCCTCCCTCTCACCCCGCCCGAACGCGAGCTATACGACGGCGTAACCGCCTACATCCGCCGGCAACTCCTCCAACCCGCTCCCGCCGCCGGCTCGCCGCAAAAATTGACCGGCGTCCAGCGGATGACCCTGATGACGCTGCAAAAAGAGTTGTGTTCCAGCCCCCAGGCCGCTGCCCAAACCTTAAAAAAAATGGTTGACCGGCAAGCCGACCCCCAACTCATTGAATATCTGGTTCTGGCCTGGGGCATCACCCGCAGCCGCAAAATCGAAGCCGTGCTTTCTATTTTGGCCCAATATCCCGGCCGGTTTCTTATTTTCACCGACTACCTGCCCTCGCTGCACGCCCTGCGCCGCGCTTTGGACGAGGCCGGATATGAAACCGTTGTCTTTCACGGCGGCATGTCGGCCCAGGAACGGGTTGAGGCTGTGCGCCAATTCCGCCAATCCGTGCGGGTGATGATCAGCACCCGCTCCGGCGGCGAGGGCCACAACCTGCAATTCTGCCACCAGTTGATCAATTACGACCTGCCCTGGAACCCCATGCGCATCGAACAGCGGGTGGGGCGGCTCCACCGCCTGGGCCAACGGGAAACGGTCAGCATCTTCAATCTTGCGGCCAATGATACCATTGAGGCGTACATTCTGAACCTGCTGGCTCACAAAATCCGCATGTTTGAGCTGGTCATCGGCGAACTGGACCTGATCTTGGGTGAACTGGACGACCGGGGCGGTTTTGAGGGGTATCTTGAGGACGCTTGGGCCAGCAGCCAGTCTGAGGAAGAATTGCAGCAACTGCTGGCCGAGTTGGAGAAAATTTTGGATAAAGCCCAGGCCACGTACCAACAAATCCGCGCCGCCTCCGACGAACTCTCGGATTTACTGGACGCCTTTGACGAGGTGTTTGGCTGATGCATCCTTTACTGCCTACAGCCTGACCGGAGTTGAGCCATGTCTGCCATGCGGTCTTTTGCCGAAACATTCTTCTCGCACTTTGGGGCGCAGCTTCAGCATCAGGATGGCGAGCTGGTGGTAGACTTACCCCCTCACCTGGCCGATGCCTTTGGCAAACCCCGGCTCTATTTGGTTTTCCCCACCGGCGATGGCACCATGCGCGAATTATCGCCTACTGAAGACCTGCTGGTTTACGGCAGCCGGGTGTTTGACCGGATGCTGGCCCTGCTGGCCGGCCGCGGCGAAGTGGCCCAATTACAACTGCCCAGCCGCGTTGACTTTAAGCCGGGGGATGTGGCTGACCTGCCCCTGCCGCTCCACCACTGCCGTTTGCTTGACCGGCACGTCGAACTGCTCTCCCAACCCGTTTACCTTTTTAATTTCCGGGCCATTTATCGTTCCACCGAAAAGCAGGAGGAACTGGTGACCATTGCCCTGGATAGCAACGGCCTCCCCCGTCCCGACTTGCTTGACTTCTTGACCGGCAGCAACGATTACCTGCCTCCTGATCAGCCCCGGCCGGTTGACCCCGGCCATCTGCAAGAGTTGGTTGCGCAAGCCGGTGAAGCGGCCCGCCAACACGCCGCCACCCGCGCCGCGGCCATAGAAGAAGCCGGCCGGCCCGGTCTGGAAAAAGCATTGCTCCGGCTGACCGCCTACTATCGCCGTTTGCAAAACGAGGTCCACCCCACCGACCCCGCCCAAGCCGAAGCCATCAAGGCCGACTTGCAGCGCGACCTGGCCCAAAAGATAGCCGATGAAGTGGAACGCCATCGCCTGCGGATAACGCTCCGGCCTATCAGTTATGCCCTGGGGTTAATGCCGGTAGCCCATTACCGCCTGACCCTGGCCACCCGCCATACCCGCCAAACCGTAACCTTTGCCCAAAATCTGCACACCGGCCAGGTGGAGAACCTGACCTGCCATCACTGCCGGCGGCCCCTGGACCAACTGGCCCTCTGCGACCGGCAACACACGGTTCATCCCGATTGTCTGGAAACTTGCGGGCATTGCCGGCGAGATATTTGCCGGGCGTGCGGCATCCAGCCCTGCGCTATGTGTGGTAGCCTGGTTTGTGTGGATTGCGTAGCCCGTTGCCACTACTGCCAGCATTGGCTGTGCGCCACCCATATTAAAACCTGCGCCATTTGCGGCGCGCCGTACTGCCCTGAGCATAGCTCTTGCTGTGATTGGTGCGGGCAAACCTATTGTCATCGTTGTTTGGCCAAAAAAACGTGCCAAACCTGCCATGCGGCCATGGCCGGGGAGACCATCACCCCGCCTGAACAGGCTAGCCTTTTGTCGGAGCATTATCAGTGGCAGTCGGCCAGGAACAATGAGTATACCATTTACTTCGGCCAACCCCCCGGGCCTGGAGTGGCCTGGCGGAGCCGGTGGGTAATAGTGGTCAACCAGGCGGGCCAGGTGGTCTACCGGCAAAAAGTGGGAGCCTGGCGCTGGTTTTGGGCCAGGTCAAGGTAAACGCTTCAGCCTCTCCGGCCAGGCCGCCTGTGGTCAGCTATCTGGTTGCCAGGCCCAGTGATGCCTTTTGACCGGGTCCTGTTTATTGGACGCGATCTCGTCCGTCCAAAAATCTGTATCCGGCAGGCCCGGCACGCGGGCCTCTACCTGATGAAACACGTAGCGGGTACGCAGGCCGGGATAAGAGGGCGAGTCGGTGATCTTTTTGGTTTGTTGGTAGGTGGACTCCAGAATTGTTACGTTTGCCCGGTCCACTCCCAGTTCTTCCGCCAAACAGCGCCGGGCGGCCTCGGCGTAGGTTTCGGCGGGCTTCATTTTGTCGGCGGGGGGTTGCCGGCGCAAGCGGCGGCGGCCGTCATCAAATTCCTGCTCAATTTCTAGCAGCACTCGCCCCTTCCGCCGAATGATGACCTGAACCACCGAGACCAGCCGGAGCAGCGGTTTGGTTTGGAGGCGCGCCTCGCCCGCAGCAATTTCTTGCCACAGGTCGGCCACACTTTTGGCATGATCCCGGCCCCACAAAGTAAGGTCCAGGCCGCCGGCCAGGAGCAGTTCTTTTAGCTGGGTCTGTTTCATCAGGCTCTTTCATCCTTGATGCGGATGTGTCCAGAATTTTAGTCAATCTGCAATCTGAACACTCCAGAAGAAATTTGGGCGGATAACTCTCGCGCTCCCCCGGTCTATCCTTAAATTTCGGATAGACCCCCAGGGTGGTTTAAAATCTGGCAACTGCATACAGAAATATGTCTGTAGGATCGTCCACTGATACGACGCCAATAAAAAAGCTCCGTTGACGGGGAGCTTTTTTGTTCTTTTATTATCCTATAAAACTTCAGCCTATGGCTGAGCGACTCGATTAGGTTCGACGGTTCCGGCGTGAGTGGATTAGACTCCT
>JAFGDY010000027.1 GCA_016931895.1 Anaerolineae bacterium | reverse complement strand
CGGCCGTTAACGCGGGGACAGGCCGAAGATGATTGCCCGGTGCGCCAACCGCAACAGGAACAATCCAGACAATTGGAACAACAACAGGGGGATGCGGTTGGTGTTGTCCCACGTGTCTCCCTTTCGGCCAGAAATGCCGCCCGGCCAATTGAGCCGCGCGCGGCCGAGGCAATGAAACACGGCGCGGCCTGTTCCTGGCCGCCCGGCGCGGCCGGGTGGGCAAATATAAAAATGCCCTGCCCCCTGTGGTAGACCGGCCAGGAGCCGGTTCGACGCCTGGGGCGGGGCAAGTTACAACAAAATACTTGGCTCAAAATTGCTACCCCGGCCAGGTCACATTTCGGCGTTTATGACCAACGACCAATGACCAAACGTCGTCATTCGTCATTCGTCCTGCGTCCTTCGCCGGGACGACAAGGCCATTAAACTTGGCCGGTGAGGCGTAACAACTCAAACAAACATTGGCCCACCTTGAATTTTGGAGGTATCTATGCACCAATGTCTAAAAGGTGCTTTTTATATGAGCCTATTCTGGCTCAGCCCGGTTTTACTCATCACTCCTGCTTGCGGCGGCGCCGGCCCCAAACCCACCCCGGAAGTAGAAGTGGTGGTTTACTCTACCGAAGCGCCCAGCACCCCCACCAGCCCGGCGGCAACGCCAATGGTGGGGACAGGCGCCATGCAGGGCGATAGCGTAAGCAATGACGCCATGACCGGGCCGCCTGAGTTTGGCCTCAACCGCCCGCCCAACGAAAACCCGCTGACCGGCCTGACAGTGGACGACCAGGCCCTCATTCATCGCCGCCCGCTGATGGTGCGCATTGGCAACGACATTGAGGCCCGGCCCCAGGTGGGCTTGAACGAGGCCGAGGTGGTGTATGAAGAAATGGTTGAATGGTGGATCACGCGCTTTACGGCCATTTACTTGAGCCGGGATTTGGAGATGATTGCGCCTATTCGTTCGGCCCGGCTGATCAACTTACAACTTACACCCCAATACCAGGGCGCCCTGGCCCACTCCGGCGGGTCCGACCCGGTGCGCTGGCAGTTGTCCCAAACCAACATCGTTGACCTGGACGAATTTTACAATCGCTGGCTTTATTTTTACCGGGACGAAGAGAACTGGGCCACCCGCCTGGCCTTTGACGCCACCCAGGCCCGCGAGCATCTGTTGGCTGAAGGTCTGGAAAGCGACGTGGGGCTGCGCGGCTTTGTGTTTATGGACAAACCGGCCTGGGCCGATTTGCCAGCTGAGGCCATAGGGGAGGCCCAGGCCGTAACCGTTCCCTACCCGCCGCAAACCAGCGAGGCCCTGTGGCAATATGATGCCCAGAGCGGCCGCTACCTGCGCTTTACCACGGGCGAGCCGATGCTGGATTTTAACGGCAGCCAGATTACGGCGGCCAACGTGGTGATCTATTTTGCCGAGCACCAAGAAACCGACATTGTGGAAGACTCTATAGGCGGCACTTCAATCAACATCATTGTCAACGGTTTTGGCACGGCCTGGCTATTGCGCGACGGCAAAGTTTTGAAAGGGAATTGGGAAACCGACGGCGCCAAAATGCCCCTGTTCATTTTCAACGACGGCCGCCCGCTGCCCTTCAAGCGAGGCAACACCTGGATTCAGGTGTTGCCCTTGGGTTATCCGGTTGACATTGACGGCCAGACCCATTGGCGTTTAGGCGAGGCCGAAGCCGAAGCCACCGTCGAGCCAGAGACGCTGCCCACCGCCGAGCCAACCGCTACCGCTACGCCTATTGGGTCGCTTGCCACGGCCACGCCTAATTAAAAAACAGAAAGCCTCTCAGACCAGAGCTATGGATTACTTTCGGCTAAACAACTGGCCCAGCCAAATCAACACTGTTGCGCCAATTACGGCCGTAATAAAACTCCCTACCGGCCCGCCAAGTTGGATGCCAATCAAACTGAACAGCCAGCCGCCGATGATTCCCCCGATAATGCCCAAAATCACATTGACCAAACAGCCGGAGCCTCGCCCTTTGGTCAGTTGGCCGGCCAGCCAACCGGCCAGCCCACCCAAGATAATCCAAGCTAATAACGACATTATATCCTCCTGAAAATGATTTTTCCTAAAGTACAATACGGCCTACAACCCTAAAAGTTCCTTAATACTCTCTCATTACATAAGGCCAATTGCCAACCTGTTTGACCCTCACTATAATACCTCTCGACTTAAAAGCAGGAGCAATTCATTGCCAACACTAAAAAGTTACTTGTTATTGACCGTTTTCATCTCCGGCATGACCACCTTGGGCGTAGAGTTATCGGCCGGCCGCCTGCTGGACCCCTTTTTTGGAAACTCGCTGGTGGTGTGGGCCTCCATCATTGGCCTGATTCTGCTGTATTTAACGGTTGGTTACTTTATCGGCGGGCGCTGGGCCGATCAAGACCCCCGCGCCAGCACGCTTTTTCAAATCACAGCCTGGGGCGCGTTTTTGGTGGGGCTGGTGCCCCTCATTGCCGCGCCGGTGTTGCGCTGGTCAATCCTGGGCTTTGCCGATTATAATGCCGGTATTTTGGCCGGTTCGCTCATTGGGGTGCTGGTGCTTTTCAGCCTGCCGGTCACCCTCTTGGGCGTGGTCTCGCCGTTTGCCATCCGCCTCACCTTAAACGACGTGGCCCACAGCGGCCACACCGCCGGTTCTATTTACGCTCTCAGCACCCTGGGCAGCCTGCTGGGAGCCTTTTTGCCTGCGCTCGTACTCATCCCCAACCTGGGCACCCGCCTCACCTTCTTCGCCTTCGCCCTGGTGCTGCTGGCCGTCAGCCTGGGCGGTTTATTTTTGACCCGCGCCCGGTGGGCCTGGCTTTACCTGGCCCTGCTGGCCAGCCTGTTGGGCCTTTATCTGCTGTGGCCGTCTGGCCCGCTCAAACCCACGCCCGGCTTGGTCTTTGAAATCGAGTCCCGCTACAACTACATCCAGGTGCTGGAACACGTTGACCCCACCGGCCAAACATGGCGCGCCCTGCAACTCAACGAGGGCCAAGGCATCCACTCCACCTACAACCCTGCTTATCTCGACTATCCCCTGGTTGATGGCGTGTGGGATTATTTTTTGGTTGCGCCTTACTTCAATAACCCACCCTTTAACCAGAGCGACGTCCAAAACCTGCTGATTATCGGTTCCGCCGCCGGGACCATCTCCAAAGCCTACAGCCACATTTACGGCCCCATTCCCATTGACGGCGTGGAGATTGACCCGGTCATCATTGCCGTGGGTCGCCGGTGGTTTGACATGAACGAGCCAAATCTGGTCACCCACGCCCAAGATGGCCGCTATTTTTTAACCCGCACCCCTCAAACCTATAGCCTCATCGTCGTAGACGCCTACCGCCCGCCTTACATTCCGTTTCATCTGACCACCCGGGAGTTTTTTCAAGAAATTTACGACCATCTCAACGAAAAAGGGGTGGTGGCGATTAATGCCGGGCGCACGTCTACCGATTTTAGCCTGGTTGAAGCTTTGGGCGCAACCATGAAATCTGTTTTCCCCAATGTTTACGTGCTCGATGTGCCCGATTACGGCAGCTCGTTGGGCAACAGTTTGGTGATTGCCACCAAACAACCCACCCACCTGGATAATTTTGCCTGGAACGCGAGCCAACTCCAACACCCGCTGCTGCGCCTGGTAGCGGCCCGGTCCCTCAACGCCCGGATTTGGGAGTTTCAACCCGCTGAAGACGACGTTGTTTTTACCGACGACAAAGCCCCGGTGGAGCAGGTGATTCATGGTTTGATTATCAGGTATTTGTTGGGTGGATAAGCAGCGCCTTAAAAGTAGAAATTAAAAATTAAAGCTTTTCAGATAATGTTTTTGGGTAAGCCGAAGGCAATGCCTTCGGCTTACCCGGTAAAAGGAGTGCAAGGATGACCATCTTCAACCCCACCGACCACCCCCACCGCCGCTATAACCCTTTGACCGGCGAATGGACCTTAGTATCTCCCCACCGCACCAAGCGGCCCTGGCGCGGCCAGGTGGAAAAACCCCCGCCCGAAACCCGCCCGCCTTACGACCCCCACTGTTATCTGTGTCCGGGCAATACGCGGGTGAGTGGAACGCAAAACCCCAAGTATGAAAGCACTTATGTTTTTCCCAACGACTTTGCCGCCCTTTTACCCGACACGCCGCCTTCACCGGCCAACGACACGCCCCTGCTGCGCCTGGAAAGTGTGCGTGGCGCCGCCCGCGTGGTCTGCTTCTCACCCCGCCACGATCTAACCTTGCCGGAGATGGAAACGCAACATATTCGCAGCGTGATCGACGTTTGGGCCGAGCAAATCATTGATCTGGGCCGGTTATATCGCTGGGTGCAGGTTTTTGAAAATAAAGGCGCAATGATGGGTTGTTCCGACCCCCACCCGCACGGTCAAATTTGGGCCGGCAGCGCCCTGCCCAACGAAGCGGCCAAAGAGGAACGCCGGCAACGGGCCTATTTGGCGGAGCATGGTTCGCCGCTCCTGGTAGATTACGCCCACCTGGAAACAACCCGGCAGGAGCGGCTGGTGGTGGAAAACGAACATTGGCTGGCCGTGGTGCCTTTCTGGGCCGTCTGGCCCTTTGAAACGCTGCTTTTGCCGCGCCGTCACGTTTTGCGCCTGCCCGATCTGGATGACGCCGAGCGAAACGCGCTGGCCGGCATCCTCAAACGCCTGCTGACCAAATACGACAACCTCTTTGAAGTCTCGTTTCCCTACTCTATGGGCTGGCACGGCGCGCCTACCGGCCCGGCTCAAGCGGATGAAGACAATGCCCACTGGCAACTGCACGCCCACTTTTATCCGCCGCTGCTGCGCTCGGCTACGGTTAAAAAATTCATGGTCGGCTACGAGATGCTGGCCGAAGCCCAACGCGACCTGACCGCCGAGCAGTCCGCCGAACGCTTGCGGGCGCTGCCGGAAGTGCATTACAAGGCAACGAACTGAGGGGGCTATTCAGGCCAGGACACGTTTTGACATTCCTGACCAACGGGCAACGACCACCGACGAACGACCAATGACCAAAGTTGGTCGTTCGTCCTTCGTCCTTCGTCGGTAATCAGGTATCTTGTCGGACAATTAATATTGATAACCGGGTAATTCTGGAGATGGTTTTGTTTTGACCGGTTTTAACCACGTTTGCCAAATGGCGCCGCCAATGAGCGCCACGGCGACAATGGCCCACAACACGGCCCAGACAATGGCGGGGATATGGGTCAATTGGGCCATGGCTTGGGCGTCGTTTTCCGGCGTGGAAAAAAAGTGGGCCGAGAGGCCAATAAGGCCAAACAAATCTGAAAAAGCGGTAAGGACAGCTTGAATGGCGATGAGGTGAAGCAAAAAGATAATCCCGCCCGGCGGGGCCTTAAAAGACACCCCCAGAAACAGCCCGCCAAAAATAAAGCCGCTGAGGGTGGTCAATATCCCGCTCAAAACATAGGCCGAAAAAATACTGGGGACGCCATAACGCAACGACAAAAAAATCATGCCGGCCCCAATCACGCCCAGGGCAAGCCTGCCCCAGCGATAACTGCGGCCCAACAAAATTAGTAATGCCCCAAACAGGGCAACGCCCAGATAACCCGCCGGAATGACCACAAAACGCCAGCCGCCGGCTGTGGTGGCCAGACCGGCTCCGTTTGGATGCACCACAAATCTGATAAACTCTCCACCAGTAAGTAAGGCCGCCAGGCCGTGCCCCAACTCGTGGACAATGGTCAACAACAAACGAAATGGATAGTTGAGCCAGTTTAACCAGGGGAGAATGGCCACCAATAACGTAAATAACCCGGCCAGGCCAATTAAGGTGAGGGTCTGCCGGGTTGAAAAGTCAGCCTGGCGGGAGGAACTAAAAAGAGACTGGAGTGAGTTCATTGCGCGCTCAATATTTTCCGGCCTGCGGAGGTTTGGAAACCCCCCGCGGGCTTCAAAATTTAAAGTCTATCCAGCAGTTCTTGTTTTTTGGCTTCAAATTCCTCTTTAGTGATAACGCCCTGCTCTTTTAATTGGCCCAGCTTTTCCAGGGCGGCAAACACATCTTTACCGGCTGCTTCTTGCCCCTTTAAGCCCGATACAAACTCTTTGCCCTGTTCAAACGCTTCCTGGTAGGCAGCTTTGGCCGAATCCAGGTTAACGTCTAAAAATTGGCCGCTGGTTTCCAGATGAGTAATCACCACCTGGCCCACCGCATAAGTGGAAGCGCCCGACAAGGCCGACATGGACAGGCCTCCCAGCACCGTGCCCACCCCCGGAATAACCTTGAACAGGCTGGAGCCAATTTTAGCCAACGTGCTGCCGGTCAACGCCGACACAAAGGCCTTGCCCTGCGCCTGGGAAAAGTCTGCGCCGTACAGGTCGGCCAGTTGTTTGAGCATATCCAATTGAATGGCCGTTACTGCGGCCAGGTCAAACAAGGGCACCGGAATTAGCCCGGCTCCCAACGACCAAATCACATGACTTCTGACAATTTTATCGGCTTCTTTTTTTTCTGGCATGGTTTGCTCCTTTGGCTTAACTTTTGAAGAATAACCAACACGTCTGTTTCATTAATCTTTATTACGCTTGAGTGACAATAAAGTTTCACCCTTCATCTTGCCAGAAAATAAGAAGTTTGCCAAGTTTGGGGTCATTAAACCCGGCAGAAACGGCCGTTTTTTGCCGTTGCTTAACCGAGATTATGAATATACTCCTGCAATTTACGCTGCGAAATCTTGGTGCATTTATCAGGAATGATCTCCGCCATTTCTTCTTCGGTCAGGCGAACGCTGAGGATGTCCAGGGCGTCTTCGGGCGACTGCCCGTAGGCCAATTTTTGTTTGCCGTTTTTTAGCTCAAATAAATACATATAGTGGGGGTTGCTAAAGCTGCTCATGCTTTTATCAGCGCCTCCTGATACGCGCCGGGTTTTTGCCGGTCAGAGGGATCAAGCTCCTTGTTGATTTCATGGTTATATTTTCCGGCCAAAAGCTCCCGGTAAAATTGATAATTCACGCCTTTTACCTTTTCATCGTCGGGAAAACGGTGATAATTTTCTTTTGACATCAAACTTTTGCCCTCGGCAATGAGTTGATAACCCAGGGCCGAACCGGGGTAGGGGGCATAGTAAGAAATAGAGGGGAACACATACCGCATTGATTTGAGCATACGCATGGTTTTAAAGGCGTCTTCAGGCGTTTCGCCGGGGATGCCGAGCATGATGTTGGCCCAGAACATGGGCGGTTGTTTGCCCTCCCGCTCAAATTCCAGGCCAAGCCGGTTCACCAGGTCAATGGCAAAGGCGTTATCCTCTTCGGTGCACTCTTTGTTCAACAGCCGCAGAATCCGGTCGCTGCCGGATTCAAAGCCAATGGAAATTGTATTCCAGTTTGTTTCGCGCACCAGCGCCTCAAACAAATCCGGCCACTGCCTTACCGTGTCGGAACGACCCGCCGCCCAATAAGGCCAAACTTTGTTGGCCCGGCGAGGATATTTGTCAATCCACTCCTCTAACCAACTTGGATTTTGAAAGAACATTGAATCATGAATGACGATGGAGCCAACGCCATATTTTTTATCCAGGTAGTTAAGTTCTTCAATGACCATCTCCACCGGGCGGCGGCCCATATTGGGGATGTAGGAATTCTCATTGCAAAAAACACACTGCCAGGGGCAAACCCGGCTGGTCAAAATAGTGGCCACCGGCCCCGGTCCCCAGCCACATTCCGGTTCCATTGGCCAGTTGAACTTTTTGCGCAAGCGGCGATGCGGCCGGGGCCAGAGAGCGCGGTCCAGCATGGGCCACTCGGCCATTGATTTGGCCCCCACACCCATAATTACGCGGGGATGGGCCAGGGGGTTTTGCACCAGGTCAACAATCACCTTTTCACCCGGCCCCTGGCAAATACGGTCAAACTCTTTTACCTCGGTCATTTCATCCAGGGCTACAGTGGCGTGCATGCCCCCGGTCAACACCAGGCCGTGGGGATTGGCTTCCTTAAAAAGCTGGGCGGCCTTTCGCGCCACCGGGAAGGTGTAACTTCTGACATTCATGATCATCATCTCATACCCCGGCAACTGCTTTTGCAACTGGGGCCATGCGGTGACCAGGCGCGTTGAGAGCAGATCGGTGGTAATGCCATTTTGATGCAGAATGGTGCGCAGCAGCCCCAGGCCATGGTCCTGCCACTGCTCGTGGGGGCCGGCGGGATGAACCAAGTCGCCCAAATCTCCCAAGTCTAACCACAAGATGTTTGATTTTTCGCGTTTCTGTGGCCAAAATCTGATCATTTTCTCACGTGTCTCCAAAATGGCTATGCGCCCAGAATTTTTCAAAAACAGACTATAATAATGTTACATTCTACAATACTCGCTGCTTCCGGGCAAAAACCAAATTTTACGCCAAGATGAATAAAAAAGCCAGTCCGCAAATGAACCGGCTTTTGTATGCAAAAGTGTGACCTCGTTCCCAAACTGAGTTTGGGAACGAGAGTGAGTTAAGGTTGGGAATCAGCCTAGCACCTACAAGACGCGCCCTTTTCCCCGGCGGCGGTGCGGAAAGAACTGCCGCAGGCGCAAGACTGCACCGCGTTGGGATTCTCAATACGGAAACCGCCGCCCATCAGGCTGTCAAGGTAATCAATTTCAGCCCCATCCAGATAAAAAAGGCTGCCGGGGTCAACGATAACTTTAAGCCCGTTGGCTTCAAAAACTTGATCATCCGTTTCCGGGCTTTCGGCAAACGTCATGCCGTAAGAAAGGCCGGAACAGCCCCCGCCGGAGACGAATACGCGCAAGGCGTGGTTGGTAAGGCCCTTTTCGGCCATTATCTTCTCCAATTTATCAGCCGCCACCGGCGTCAATGTAATCATACGTTAATACCTCCTGAATATTGAATTGGCTTACCAGATAAATCACCCATAATGAAAAACAATTTTACTCGACACGGATAATTTTGTCAATTTTTATAGTAAATTTTATAAAAAATAAAGTTACCCCTATTCTTAGGGGAGGTGAGTTTGAACGGTGGTCAACAATATCTTGCAGGTGAGATTGTGAGGTTTTTGCCAGAAAGAATAGAGGGGAAGCCCCGCTTCTTTGCAGCGATACAACGGAGTTTTTTTGAGACAAAGCAAGCTTGGACCAACACGGCCAAGCTTTTACCCTCTGCCGTTGCTCAAGATGTTTTTCACCGAGCGGATAAGTTGTTCTACGTCAAAAGGTTTGGTGATGTAGTCTTCTACGGGGGGTAAATCTTCAATAATGACCCGGCCATGTTCAGGCACTTTGGCGCTCACCACCACCACCGGGATGTCGGTCAGATCGTCGTCTGTTTTCATTTCCCGGTAAACGTCCCAGCCATTGATATCGGGCATCATCAGGTCAAGCAAAAGCAGGTCCGGTTTGCGCTCTCTCATCATGGCCAGACCCTGCTGGCCAGAAGTCGCGCCCACCACTTTGTAGCCGGCCAATTTCAGGGCTTCACGAACCAGATCAATAACAGGACGTTCGTCTTCTATATACAGAATATAAATATAGAAATCTTTGGACATGGCATACCTCGGTGATGTGGAGTTTTTTGGGAGTGACTCCCGGCCATCCACGCCAGCCCTATTTTAACGCGAGTGAGGCGCAATGTCAATTAAAGATATTAGCCCTAAACCATTGCTTCCCGGATAACGGGCGCTATTTCATCTTCCTCTGCCGCCGATTCGGCCACTTTAAACACAATTTCGCCTTCTTCCACATCTGCCTGAACAATATCGCCCGTTGAAAATTTTCCGGCCAAAATGCTTTCTGAAAAGGCGTCTTCAATTCTTTTTTGGATGACCCGCCGCAGCGGACGAGCGCCAAAATCAGGGTCGTAACCTTCTTCGGCAATAAGCTCTATGGCGGCCCGGGTGACCATCAGCGACATCTCCTGCTCGGCCAAACGCTGGCGCACTTGTTCCAACAACAAATCCACAATTTCGGTAATCTCTTGCCTGGACAAGGCCCGGAAGATGACAACGCCGTCCAGCCGGTTGCGGAATTCGGGGCGGAACATGCGCTCCATTTCTTCCATCACCTTTTTGCGCATTTTTTGGTAGGCTTCTTCTTCGCTCAACTTTTCGTCCCGTTTCACCCCAAAACCCAGGCTGGTTTCGCGCTTGATCAAATCTGCGCCCACGTTAGAAGTGAGGATAAGAATGGCGTTGCGGAAGTCAACCCGTTTGCCTTTGGCGTCGCTCAAGTTGCCGTCTTCCATTACCTGCAATAAGGTGTTAAAGGCTTCGGGGTGCGCTTTTTCAATCTCGTCAAACAGGATAACGCTATAAGGACGGCGGCGCACCGCTTCGGTGAGTTGGCCGCCCTCTTCGTAGCCCACGTAGCCGGGCGGAGAGCCAACCAGTCGGGCCACGTTGTGCCGTTCCATAAATTCGCTCATGTCCAATTTTATCAGCGCGTCTTCACTGCCAAACATAAATTCGGCCAGGGCTTTGGCTAATTCGCTTTTGCCCACGCCCGTAGGCCCCAAGAACATAAATGTGCCGATAGGACGGCGGGGGTCTTTGAGGCCGGCGCGCGCCCGGCGCACCGCTTTGGAAATGGCCACAATTGCTTCATCCTGGCCCACAATGCGCTTGTGCAAGGCCGCTTCCATCTGGAGCAGGCGCTCTTTTTCTTCGGTGGCCAGTTGGTGCACCGGGATGCCGGTCCACATGGCCGTTACTTCAGCAATATCTTCGGCGGTTACTTTTGGTTTTTCAGCCGTAGTTTCATAGTCCAGCCCAATTTGGTCAAAAGGCTGATTGCCGGCAGGCTCATCCAGAAACCCAATATCGTCGTCTGGAAAATAATCCGCTTGTTGCTTTTGCAAATCGGCCACAAAGGGTATCTTATAAAGGCGGACTCTGGCCGCAGCTTCGTCAATCAGGTCAATGGCTTTGTCGGGCATAAAGCGGTCGGTTACGTAACGGGCAGCCAGGTGGGCGGCGGTAAAAAGCGCGTCGTCGGTTATTTCCAAATTGTGGTGCGCTTCGTAACGGCCGCGAATGCCTTTGAGAATTTCTATGGTTTCGTCAATGGTTGGTTCATCCACCATCACCGATTGGAAACGGCGTTCCAGGGCGGCGTCGCCCTCAATGTGTTTGCGATATTCCTCCAGGGTGGTAGCCCCAATGCATTGCAATTCTCCCCGGGCCAGGGCCGGTTTGAGAATGTTGGCTGCATCAACCGAACTACCGGCCGAACCGGCCCCCACCAGCATGTGCAACTCGTCAATAAAAAGAATGGAACCAGATTCTTTGATTTCTTCAATCACCCGTTTCAGGCGTTCTTCAAATTGGCCGCGATACATGGTGCCGGCCACCAACGAGCCAACATCCAGCATGACTACTCGTTTACCCAACAACGTATCCGGGGCCTCGCCGTTGACAATGCGTTGGGCCAGGCCCTCCACAATAGCGGTTTTGCCCACCCCCGGTTCGCCAATGAGGGCAGGGTTGTTTTTGGTGCGTCGAGAAAGAATTTGGATAACCCGCTCAATTTCTGTTTGGCGACCGACCACCGGGTCCAATTTTCCTTCTACCGCGTAAGCCGTCAAATCGGTGCCCAACTGGTCAACCAGGGGGGTGTTTTTGCCGGAATCCCGGCCTGAGGTAGAGGAGGACTGGCTGGAACTTTCCATCATCACCCGGGCCGTTTGTGACCGGACTTTATCCAGGCTGACGCCCAATCCCTTGAGCACGTCCACGGCCACCCCTTCACCGGCTCGCACCAAACCCAACAACAGGTGTTCGGTGCCAATGTAATGATGTCCCAACCGGCGGGCCTCGTCAACGGCCAGTTCAATCACGCGTTTGGTGCGGGGGGTCAGGCTTAATTTGCCGTACATGGCTCGCTGGCCGCGACCAACAGTGCGCTCTACTCGCTCCCGGATTTGCCGGGGGTCTACGCCCAAATCGCGCAATACTCTAACCGCTACCCCATTTTCTTCTCGCACTAAACCCAGCAAAAGGTGCTCGGTGCCAATATAATTATGATTAAGGCGCTGCGCTTCTTCCTGGGCCAGGGTCAAAACCCGACGCGCGCGCTTGGTGAAACGATCAAATTTATCAGACATATAAAAATCCTCGTGTAAAATGAGTCACTAACTATTTACCTTACCTAAACTGGATTGTCAAATATTGAGCAATATTTCTGGCTAATAAAATAAATTGCGCTGCGCTTATTTACGCAACGCAATACACTTTAAAGGTACACAAAACCACAATGCTCCACAGACTTTAACCGGTGAGACAGTTGATTTACGCCTCTGGGGTTTCTGCGGTGGCATCCTCATCGGTGAGGGTAGCCTCGTCGGTTTCAGCAACCTGACTTTCATCTTCTTCGGCCGGTTCCGCTTGCTCTTCTTTCTCTTCTTTGTAAGAAAGCCACTCCTCGTAACCTTCCACCTGTTTCAGGCTCAAACCCATTCGTTTGCGCTCGGGATCAATATGAATAATACGCACCTGGATCTCTTGACCTTCGGCCAAAACGTCGCGGGGATGGGTAATGTTTTTGTCTGAAATTTCGGAAATATGAATGAGACCCTCAATGCGGTCATCCAGGCGGGCAAAAGCGCCAAAGTCGGTGAGTTTGGTGATCACGGCATCAACCACCTGGTCAATGGAGTAATGGTCAAAAACCTGGCTCCAGGGTTCCGGTTCCAATCGTTTCAGGCTCAGGGCAACGCGCTGTTGCTCAAGATCAACATTGAGAATATAAACCTCAATTTCATCGCCTACTTTTAACACTTCGCGAGGATGTGAAACGCGGGTCCAGGCCAACTCAGAAAGGTGAATCAGCCCATCAATCCCCCCAATGTCAACAAATGCTCCAAAATTGGCCAAACTGGTCACCCGGCCGCGGCGGACGCTGCCCTCTTGCAACTCTTCCAGAAGTTTGGCTTTTTCTTGACGGATATCGTCTTCAACCGCGCGTTCCGATAGAATTAGCCGATTCCGCTCGCGGTCTACCTCAATAATCTTGAGCCGGAGTGTTTCGCCCGTCATCTGATTCCAGCGGTCTGCCCGGTGCGGCCCGCCATATTGGGCGTTTATCAAAAGCGATCCAGGCACAAAGCCCCGGATTTGGCCAAAGTTGACCAATAGCCCGCCCTTGTTATTACCAACTACTGTACTTTCAACTGTTTCTCCACTGGCAAAAATACGTTCAGCCTCGTCCCAGTCTCGTTCTACCCGGGCTTGACTGAGCGAGAGGTTAATACGGTCTTCCTCACCCTCTACGCTCACCACGTAAACTGGAACTTTTTCACCTTCCCTGATTTCAGCAAGTTCTTCAGGGGTAAGATTACTTAAATCCTTGGGGTCTACCACCCCTTCAGATTTTGCGCCAACATCAATCAGTATTTCATTGGGACTCTTTCGCGCGACCACCCCTTTGACAATATCGCCGGGCTTGAGCACGCGCAAAAATTTTTCTTCTTGGTCCAGGAGTTCGGCCATGCTCATGGTTTCTTCCTCTGAATTGACCGGTTTACCTGGGCTAATTGGGACGTGACCCTCCATAAGAATTTTCTAATCTCCTCATTATTGTCAAACTTGACACACAAACACATTATACTTCGATTCCAGACAAAAATCAAACATATCCAGATTGCGCCCTAAACTTGATTGGTCAGCGCCACTGCCTCAATTTCCACCTGGGCTCCCAGGGGCAAGGCGGCTACTTGCACCGTGCTGCGGGCGGGTGGGTTGCCGGTAAAAAAACTGCCGTACACTTGATTAATAGTGGCAAAGTCGGCCAGGTTAGTAACGTAGATGGTGGTTTTGATCACGCTGGCCAGGCTGCCGTCGGCTGCTGCCAACACCGCGGCCAGGTTTTGCATCACCTGGCGGGTTTGCGCCTCAATGCCGCCGGCAATAATTTGGCCGGTTTCCGGGATTAAGGCAATCTGCCCGGCGGTGTAGATTAAATCTCCTATGCGCACGGCCTGAGAATAAGGCCCCACCGCAGCCGGAGCCTTTTGAGTAGAAATGATTTCTCGTTTCAACGACATGATTATTTCCTTACTTTTGATTTAATTTTCGGGATGCCCCCTCATTTTAGCATAGACCCAGCCGGTAAGCCAAAGTAGGGGACGGAGGATGTGAGTTTGACGGGCAAAACCGGCCTTTACCGGCCAAATAAAAAGGCAGGCCTAAAACCTGCCCTTTTTCGTTCCCAAACCGGCCTTGAATTTATCAACGCCTGACAAATTTAACGGCATCAAAGGCAATCTGCGTGCTGCCAGTCGGTTCACTGGTGCTGTCGTACAAAGCCACAAATTCCTGGCCATTACCGTTAAAATGATACGCGCCCAGGCTCACCCAGGTTTGGTAATGGATACCCTGGTTGACCACCCGGTCAGAGCGGGCGCCTGCGTGGTGAATACGATAGCGGGCGCTGCGGGTGGTGGCATCTGCGCCGGGAATAAAGGCAAAAACCTCGTAGTCGCCCGCCGACAAGGTTGGCGTCCACTGGCCAGAGTTGACCGGCGTGCTGGTGGTATTATAGGTCCAATAATAATCGGCGCGGTAACAGCCGCTCCCGCCAACATAGCGATTGTTCAAGGGGCCGCCCCACTGGAAACCGCTGCTCAAGTTATCAACAATAATCACCTCGCCGTCATCGCCGTCATCGCCGTCATCGCCGTCGCCGGGTTCGTAATTGCCGGGGTCTTCACTGATGACCATAACCGCCACGGCATTATCCAAATGATCGTAGTATTCTACCCTAAAGGCATGGTAACCTGTTTCCAAGCGTACCTTGCGGGTTTGGTAGGTCACCGCCTGGTCATACCAAGAGTCATAGATCATTCTATCATCAACATAAATACGCATCCCGTCATCATGCTGGATGCGCAGGTGATAGGTTCCGGTTTCCAGGTAAATTGACCGCGTCCAACGCACGGAAAAATTATCTCGAGTAATCACGGGGCTTGGAGAGCCGCTATCCCAATCAAAATCAATCGAGCCGTCTTGCCGGATGAGGGTGGGGTCTCCGGCCAGGTCCCGGTTGATAAAGTATTCACCCCGCCAGGCGCCAACAATGTCTCCCTCGCCGCCTAATTGGATCCAATCCAGATCAATCATGGCCTGGTGGGTATTTTCAAAATAGGCCACCTGCAATTCGTGATTGCCGGTTGTATCAAGGTATACCTTAACTTTCAGATTCTCTTTTTGGCCAATGGTCCAGGCATCCAGAATCAATTTACCATCGAGCCACATCCGGACGCCATCGTCAACTTTCAAGAGAAACAGATACGTGCCCTTTTCAAAGTGACGGATCACGGTCCAACGCGCCGAAAAATGGTCAACGGGAATCTCTTCAGCCGGCGAGCCGTACCCCCAATCGTGCTTGATTGAATTTTCAAATCGGCTGAGTTTGGGTTGCCCCGACAGGTCGGCGTTGTTGTAATATTCAGCCCGCCAACTCAAATTTTTTAACGGCGCCGCTTGCGAGGCCAGGGGAAATAATCCCAGGATAAGCATTAGCGTGGCTATCACCCACATGGTTTTTTTCATCATTTCATCTCCTTGATTAAAACCTTAAAATTAGTCGGTCAGTTTGCGCCGGCGGATGGTAGCCGTGATGGCGCCAACAAACAGCACCAGCAACAAAACAATGCTACTAATGACCACATAATTTATAGAATCATCTTGCCCCTGGCCCGAAACCGGCAAAGGCGCTGTTGTTTGAGGCGGCTCGTTTGCGGGGGCTTCTACGGCGGGAGGGTTATCCGGTGGCAGCGTTTGACTATCAGGCTGCCCGGAGGCTGGATTTTCAGAGACCTGGCCTGGGGCGGCAGAAGCGATAAATTGCTCGGCGGCTGGCGGCGCGGCTTCGCTAACCGAAGCAACCTGTCCCATGGACGATTCAAACCCTGCCGGAGCCGGGCCAACCAGACTGACTTCTTGAATGTTATAAATGCCGGAACCGTTATTGATCCATTTTTTCCAACCCCGGAGGTATAGGGTCAACTGGTCGCTTTTGGCGGTGACAGTTGCTTCAAAGGTATCAAAACGGTAAGCGCCACCGGCAGGGTCATAGAGCGGTTGTTCATTCCAGGGCAATTCGTGCCAATTTTCACCGGCAACCAATTCCCAGGCCGTGCCGCCGTTGTAATCAAGGCCATATTGCAGCCGATAGCCATAGTCGGAGATTTGCACATCGCCCTCTGTAGAACGAATCAACCCTTTTATGGTCAATTTATATTGTTGACCGGCCACCACCGGCACGGTTTGGTAAATGCCGGCGTAACGGTCTCGTTCCTGGGCGTTTTTGATCTCAATCATTTGCGCGCTTGTCTGTCCGCTCGGGACCACTTTCTCCCAGGTATCCACGTTCCAGCCAACAAGGGCCTGGCCATTGCTAAAAGCGCCCCAGCCATAACCTACCCCAAAATCTTGAAAGCCTTCCTGGAAGTTGCCATTGGCAATCAAATTTTGAATATTGGAATTCTGTTGAGAATAGGCCGGGACCGGCAAATACAACAATGCGGCGATAAGCGCCAGGCTAACCATCATCCTCAACCCAAGGTCGTTTGCTTTGAACATTAGGGCACCCCCGTATTCTATAGCTACTGATAATGAGTGGCTGCCGATGACCAACTTGACATATTATAACTTGACATATTACATTTTACTTGACTTTCCATAACATGTCAATATAACTTTCCATAATATTAAGCCGGCGTCATCAAAAGCAGACCGCCCTGTTTTGCCAATCCAGGGAAGGTGAATTATGATTTTTTCATCTTTGGGGATGATGGGTTGAGATGAGACAATGGATAACTATCAACGCCCCTGGTGGCTGGTGGTAAATAAATCGGCCGGGCTGGTGACAACCGTGCAAGATGAATCTAAACCCGGCGAGCGGGTCTTCCTCATTCGCGGAGAGCCATGGGTGCAAGGGTTGGCCTGGCTTACCTGGGGGCCGGCGGGAGCTTTGCTGATTATTTTGGCCTTGACCGGGCTGGCTATTGCGCTGGAGGTTAAAGAGCAGGAAGGGGCCATGCGGGGTTTGTTTATTGCCGCCTATTTGGCCCTACCTGTTTTGGCGTGGGGCGGCGTGGCCCTGGCGCTCAATCGGCTGGCTAAAAAACATCTGCAAGCAGAGCGAGTGGCAGGCGCTGAGGAGTGTGTCATTGGTTTGAGGCAAAAACAAGGGGAACTCTTTTATAAAACCGCCGGCCAGGCGGTAGAAAAAACGGTAAACTATGCGCACATCTGCCGGGTTAGAGTGGCTCCGCCAATAGGCAGGCGAGGGGCAAAAACTTTGCGCTTGCTGCTTGAAACCGATGAGGGCACGGTGCTTTTGCTCAATGAGGCGTTGGGGACGCAGGCCCAAAAAACAGACCTGGCTTTTGAGATACAACAGGCTCTGGAAACTTATGCCAACAAATAAATTACCGATAAAGGTTTTCAACCAAACCGATGTGGCGCACCCGTTTTCAGGATCACTCCTTAAGGTCAACTTTGATCCGGCCGGTAATCACCTGGGCTTGGATTTCTTGCATAATATTCTGGGTGGCCGGGGTGACCACCTTAAACACACTGGGCCGAATTGGGGCCAGCATTAGCCCGCCTTCGGCAAAACCGTAACTTTTCACCACGCCGCCCTCAAAACGATCTTCCGCTACTGCCTTAATAACATCAAACACGGCCTTGCCCACATTTTTAATCCGGCTGGTGAGCACGGCATGGGGGGCCAGATCGCTGTGGTCGCCGCCGGTGCTGATGATCCACCGGCCAAACTCGCTGGCCGCCTGGATAGCGCCCAGGCCGCAGCGACCGGCCACCTGGTAAATCACATCAACGCCCAGCGTATATTGGGTTTCAGCCAGCAAACGCCCCCGAATAGGATCGTCAAACTCCCCCACGTAATCGGAAATAAAACTGATGGACGGATCAACATTTTCCACACCCTGGGCAAAACCCAATTCAATCCGCCGCACCACGGGCGTTACCCCGCCGCCGATAAAGCCCACCATATGCGTTTGGGTGACGAGACCGGCCAGCACACCAACCACAAAATCACCCTCGTACTCCCGGTAAATGGCCGACCAGACGTTTGCGCCCTGTCCGGCCACGTCTATCACGGCAAAGCGTTTATCGGGATACTGGGCGGCTACCTCGCTAATGGGGGCGGCATTGCCGTAGCCAATGCCAATGATCAAATCATAGTTTGCTTTAGCCCAGGCTTCCAGATTGTTGGCGTTTAACATAGGGTTGTCCCAGGGAGCGGTTTCAAACTCAATGTCGCATACCCTTTGGGCCTCCTCAAGGCCGTTGTACGCGGAATCATTAAAAGATTTATCCCCCAAGCCGCCAACACTTAACTGCAAACCCACCTTTATTTTTCTAGCCATCAGCGCTTTTCCTTTGATCAAGGTATTGGTGTTATTTTGCTTCTATTTGTTAAGTTAAAAGAATAAACAATCTTAGTCAGGCGCGAAACTTAATTTGTTGTTCTCTATCGGCCTATTGACCTCCCTCTGATTTTTATTATAGCATCACCCTATGTTCTTGACAATAGTACTAAAAAAACAATCCCCCGTTGTAGAGCGGAATTAACACAATCAAGGGGGATAGAAAAAAGGGGAGCGCCCCCGGTGGCAAGATTACGGCGCAGATTTGTCCGGCGTAATGGTGGGGGTAGAGGTTGTTAGATTACGATAACTATACCGGCTAATGACCCATCCCCCATTTTTTTTATTGAGCGTGTAAGTGAACTCAAAAGCTTCGCGCTCAACGGCGGCCCGGCCTTGATAAGTCCAGGCTTCTTGGGTGGTTACAATGGCCCGGCTCATGGTGCTTTGCGCGCTCACGGTGGGTAAAATAAGGTATTCAAACTGAACATCAAAAGGTTTAACATACCGCCCGTAAATGTCGGCAACAAAATTTTGCGCTTTGGTTAAGGCGCTGCCCTGCCACACCGTCTCCAGGTTTTGTACGTTTTCCTGATTGGCCAACGAAATTGCTTCACGCAGCAAACGATTGCCCTCTTTCACAGTAGCAATAACGTCCTCCTGGTCGGCCAGGGTTAGCGGAGCGGTTAAGGGAACAATGGCGGTGATTTCTACGGAAGGAAGCGCGGTGGCCTGGATGGTATCATGGTGGGTCACTAATTCTGTGGAACGGATAAGGGGGGTGGCCGTCAATTGAGGCCGGGGAGTAGGGGTATTGGTGATGTCTAACACCGTGGGCGTATGACTGGGGGTTGGAGGGGGGGGCAAAGGGGTGGGGGTAAAGGTGGCCGTAAGCAGCGGCAAGGTTGGGGTTTGCTCCTGGCGCTCAACCACGGGCGGGGACGGGTTGAGATTTGCAGGGGCAATAACAGGCGTAGAAACCGTTCCGGCCGTTGTCAACGAGGTTGGCAGCAGCCCATTGATAACCACCCAAGCTAATCCACTCCAAACCAAAATCCAGAGAGCCAGGCCCAGCATAAAAGTGCCAATTCGGCCAAAAAAGCCGTAACGCAAGGTGTCAAGCATAATTGGCCCCGCCGGTTGGCGACCGCGCAGCGCCGCAATCACCAACAACGGCCCGGCCAAAATGAGAAATAGGGGCAAAAAGAGAATTAATAAAATTAAACAGCCGCAATTTGCCAGCATTCCATGCATGGTTTCACCCAGGCTCATTTTAGCACGTATTGTAAAGAGTCAAAAAAACCCCCACGCCGGGTGGGGGCTTTTTGACCATACATAGCCAATTCAGGATTACATCAACGATTCGCGCACCAACAAGTTGGTCTGCCTGATTTTCAGAGAAAGGTCGGCGGCAAAGTTACGCATCACCATGTAGCCCATCTTATAATCGCTTTCCAGCAGTTTGATAAAATCCAGCCGGTTGATCTCTAATAATTTACAGGTTTCAGAGCCGCACTTGGCTGAAGCGGAGCGCACGCCCGGGTCCACAATAGCCACTTCGCCAAAAGATTGTCCCCGCCGCAAAACGGCAATGGTGGTCGGCTGGTAAATGTCTTTTTTGCCATCACTGATGGTATCGGGGTCTACCTGAATTTCTACCTCGCCATCCATAATAATATAAAATTCCCGGCTGAGCGAATTTTCCTCAAAAATCACCTCGCCGTTGGTATAAGCCTTTTCCCGGCAAATATCGTCAATGAGTTTTAGTTGGTCCAGACTCAAATCCTCGAAGATGTCAACCTGTTCCAGAAGATATACGTTGGTCATTGATCGGCCCTCCTTATCAGGGATTGTGTGCAACACAGATAATCAATATTCTGCAAAAATCTTAACACATGAATGTTAAGAGGTCAATGGGACTTTTTGGTAAAATAGGGGCTATTCTATTCGCCCTATCCGGCAATCCTTTGTATAATATAGGTTCAGTTCTTCAAGAGGACAATAGAGGAAAATGAAATTTTTCCGCTCGCCTTTTGACTAGAAAGCAGACATGTTTTGGCCAGAGTATACGTATCCCTTGACATAGAAACAACCGGCCTTGATGCAGACCAGGATGCAATTTTAGAAATAGGCGCGGTTCGGTTTAAGGGAGACCAGGTTTACGATACCTACAGCACGCTAATCAACCCAGCCCGTCCCATCCCCTACAAAATTCAACAACTTACCGGCATCACCCCCGCCGACATCGAGGGCGCGCCCCATATTGAGCAGGCTTTGCCGGAATTGGGCCGGTTTGTGGGCGATAACCCGGTTATTGGGCACAACGTTAGTTTTGACCTGGGATTTTTGCGCAAACAGGGGATGTTTGAAACCCACACCGGCATTGACACGTTTGAGTTGGCCAGCATTCTGCTGCCTTATGCCGGCCGTTACAGCCTCACCCATCTTTTAAACCATCTCCAGATAGAAACGCCGCCTGAAGACCAGGCGCACCGCGCCCTGGACGACGCCCAGGCCACCCGCCGCCTGTTTGCCGCGCTGCTCGACCAGGCCCGGCGGCTGGATGGGCGGATTATTGACGAAGTGGCCCGTATTTCCAGCAAAAGCGATTGGCCCCTCTCCCTTGTTTTTCGAGATTTGAGCCGGGAACGGCGTTACAGCATCCCGGCAGGCACCCTGGGCCAACAACTGGCGGCCAAGGGCATGATTGACGATTCCGGCGTGGATGGTGGTTTTGCCCTGATCCAGCGGGATGAAACCGGCCAGGTGTATGCCCCGCTCAAACCGGCGGCCACGCCCACCCCCTTGGAGGTGGAAGAACTATGCCACATGCTGGAGCAGGGAGGCTTGTTTGAACAGTATTTTGAGGGGTTTGAGTACCGCCCCCAGCAGGTTGACATGCTGGCTAATGTTCTTGGCGCCTTCAACCAATCCCAGCACTTGCTGGTTGAGGCCGGCACCGGCACCGGCAAGTCAATTGCTTACCTTATTCCGGCTATTTATTGGGCCGTAAAAAACGGCCGGCGGGTGGTGATTTCAACCAATACCATCAACCTGCAAGACCAGTTGCTCAACAAAGATATTCCCTCCCTGCAAAAGATTTTACCATTTGAGTTCAAGGCGGTCGCCTTAAAAGGGCGAAGCAATTACGTTTGCCCCCGTCGTTTGCAAATGTTCCGCGGCAAAGAAAACCTCTCTCCCAAAGAGTCGCGTTTGCTGGCCAAGTTGCTGGTGTGGATGCCCAGCACCACCACCGGCGACCGGGAGGAGTTGTTCATGCCTGATTACGGCGAGCAGGCTCTCTGGAGCCAGGTTGCTTCCGACGGCAATATTTGCACCCCCCGTTTCTGCACCCCCGACACTTGTTTTTATGCTCGCGCCCGCCGGGCCGCAGAATCGGCCCACCTTATTGTGGTCAACCATGCCCTGCTTTTGGCCGACATCGCCGTGGATAGCCGGGTTATTCCTGAATATAAATATCTCATTGTTGACGAAGCCCACCACCTTGAAGACAATATTACCCATCAACTCAGTTTTACCGCCGACCAGAAATCAATGGAACAATTGCTCAGAGAGTTGAGCCAACCCCTACGTGGCCACAGCCAGCGAATTGGCTTTATCAATGAAGTGGCCCGGCGCTGCCTGTCGGCTGTGCCCAATTCCGTCAAGGGAGATATCAACGACATTGTTTACCAGAGTCATCAAGCGATAGATGTGGCGGTCAAGGCCACCCGGCAATTGTTCCATGCGCTCACCAACTTTATGGCCGAATTCTCCCGTAAGAGCGCCTATAATCTGAAAATTCGCTTAACGGATGACACCCGCGCCCAACCGGCCTGGTCGGATGTGGAATTGGTTTGGGATAGCGCCGCCGACAGCCTGGCCCAAGTAGCCAAGGCCCTGGGCATCCTCTACACCATGTTGACCGAACTGGAAAGCTACGATGTGCCCAATTGGGAGGAGTTGCTGTCTACCTTAACCTTCCACCGCAACCGGCTCGACGAAATCAGGCACAACCTGCAAGTAATTTTAATGGAGCCAAGCCCGGAGCGGATTTTGTGGGTAGAGCAAGACATCAAAAACAAGATCATCTCTTTACACAACGCCCCCTTGCACGTGGGCAGTTTGGTGCGCGAGCATTTGCTCAAACCAAAAGAGGCGGTTATTTTTACGTCCGCCACTTTGCGCACGCACAACTCTTTTGAGTATTTTCAAGAACGCCTGCATGTGTGGGAAGCCGACGAGGCCGCCGTGGGGTCGCCCTTTGATTATGAAAACAGCACCCTGCTCTATTTGCCCACCGATATTCCCGAATGTAATACCCCGGGTTATCAAAAAGCCTTTGAGGCCGGTTTAATTGATCTGGTTCAGCAAATCAAGGGGCGGACCCTGGTGCTTTTTACGGCTTATAGCCAACTGCATACCACGGCCCGGCGGATCAAAGGCCCCCTGGCCCAGGCCGGGATTGTGGTGTACCAGCAGGGCGATGGCACGGGTCGCCGGCAAATGTTAGAAAATTTCAAAAACGCCGACCAGGCGGTGTTGCTGGGCACGCGCTCTTTTTGGGAAGGGGTTGATATTCCCGGCCCGGCGTTGAGTTGCGTGGTCATTGCCCGTTTGCCCTTTGCCGTGCCCAACGACCCCGTTGTCTCGGCGCGGGCCGAAACCTTTGAAGACTCTTTCAACCAGTACTCCATTCCCGAGGCAATTTTAATGTTTCGCCAGGGCTTTGGCCGCCTGATTCGGAACAAGGAAGACCGGGGCGTGGTGGCAATTTTTGACCGGCGCATCATTAGCAAAAATTATGGCCAGGCCTTTCTTGACTGCCTGCCGGACGTAACGGAACGCCGGGGCTTGATGGCCGATTTGCCCCGGCTTGCGGAAGAATGGATTGATTATGGGGGAATTTGAGGAGGTGAGTTAGAGATGTTATTTTGAGTGACCGCCTGGAAACAAAAACCCCCCGGCCCATGCTTTCAAACCGAATCTCCGGGGTTTCCTTGCTTCGCTCAAAGCGAACAGTATAATATCCCTTTATTGTATTTTTGGCCTTGATTTCGCCCAAACTTAAATTTAACGTTTTTAAGCACCGGAGGAACTACCCATGATTGAGGTTAATGCCTTAAGAAAAGGCACCACCTTTACCCACGAAAACGAACTCTATAAAGTATTGGATTACACCCACAACAAAACCGCGCGCGGTGGCGCTACCATCCGGGTGAAAGTGCGCAACCTGCGCAGCGGAGCCACCTATGAAAGAACCTTCACCGGCGGCGAGCGGGTTGAAGATATTCGCCTGGACCACACCGAGGCCCAATATCTCTATAACGACGGCAACCTGTATTATTTTATGGACACCGAAACCTACGAGCAGCCTGCTTTCAACCAGGAGACGGTTGAAGATATTATTCCCTACCTCACCGAAAATATGACCGTAAAAATCTCGTCGTATAACGGCGAAGCGCTTGACATTGAAATTCCCATCACCGTGGAACTGGAAGTGACCGAAACCGAACCCGGTTTTGCCGGCGATACGGCCCAGGGCGCAACCAAAGCGGCCACCGTGTCTACCGGACTGACGGTGCAAGTGCCCCTCTTTGTGAATATTGGCGACGTTATTCGCATTGACACCCGCACCGGCGAGTATATTACCCGCGTATAATTATCCTCGGCCGTGGAGTGCCGAAGATGGGCCGCCGCGATGATGGACCGTGTCTATTATCAGAGTTACACGTAATTTTTACAGACGTTACCGCGTCAAATAAGTAAGGAAGAATATTGGGCATAAATTTAGAATAAGCTATGAAAACACCTGCTGGCAAAGAGTGTAAATTCTATTACGGCGACTTTCATCGGGGACGCAACGTGCAGGCTTGTCGCCTGATTGAGCGGAATCCCGATTCCCTGCCCTGGCAGCCTCACCTGTGTCAATCCTGCCCGGTGCCCGATATTTTGCGGGCCAACCAGGCGGAAACGCTGAAGTTGGATGGCAAAGTGGTCAAAAAATTCTTGGGGCTTAAACAACAAGTAGAGGTGGAGGGTTGGTGCAGCGTCTGTTTCAGCCCTGTGCCCAACCCTATGCTTGGCTGTCCCAATTGCGCCCAATCCGGCAGCAGGCCCTCAATTTTTGATTTGGAAGAACGGCCTGAGTAGACGAAATACCAGCTTGTCTAATTTCTGCGCCTGGTCTTGAGAAAAGATCAGGCGTTTTTTGTTTCATCAAGGCATTTTTGAATGATGGAGAACATTGAACAAAGATTGACCTAAGTGAATTTGCCCAGTATGTATGGGATAGGTGTGGCGAAATTGCTGTTGTGAAGCAAGCAGAGACATGTTAAACTCTATGCCTGGTAGCTCGTTTGAGATCAGGGCGATAAAATTGGGGTAAAGGGGAAAAATGCGTTTAGCAGTTCTGGCAGATATTCACGGCAATTTACCTGCTTTAGAAGCAGTGTTGGCAGAGCTACGGCAGCAGGATGTAGATGGCTTCATCATTGCCGGCGACCATCTTACCGGCGGCCCTAATCCTGATGAAGTTATTCCATTGTTGCGTTCGCTGGACGGCTGGCTGATCCGCGGCAACACCGATAACCGGCTCCTGGCCTACGACGCCGGGAATGTACCTGATAGCTGGCGGGTGAGTGAGCAATGGGCGGCGCTGCGCTGGCTGCACGGCCAACTGGATAGGGAAATGCTGGATTTTATTGCTTCATTGCCGGAACAGGCGGTGGTGGCGCCAGACGGTACGGCTCCCATTCGAGTAGTGCACGGTTCGCTAAAAAGTCCTTCAGAACACCTTATTCCAGATCGCGATCCGATGAACCTGGCGCTTTTCAGAAAAGCCGGTCTGCTACCGCCAAATGGCAAACCGCCCCAACTGGAACTGACCCTGGCTCAAATTCAAGAAGCGGTGTTAATCTGTGGACATTCCCACATCCCCTGGCAGCAGAAACATGAGGGCCGGCTGGCCTTCAATCCGGGTTCAGTAGGCCATCCCAACAACGGCGATACCCGCGCCCAGTATGCTTTGCTAACCTGGCAGGACGGTCGCTGGCAGGTAGAACACTGCGCCGTAGCTTATAATCTTGAACAGGTGCGCCTGGCTTACCAGGCCAGCGGCCTATTAGCCGCTGGCGGCGCTTTTATCCGCGCTTTTCTCCTGGGTATCGAAACAGGCCAAGCCGTCCCCGGTCACTTTGTGACCCACGTTCATAATTTGGCCCAAGCAGCCGGGTTTGAGGGAGACGGTGTATTTCCTGAGCCTATTTGGGAACAGGCCGTAGCCACTTTCAACTGGGAAGCCAGGGCCTATCAGTGATTTCACTGAATGATACGCTCATTTCACCAAGAGGTCAACCGGCTCCCACCGAGGCTCTTTTACGTACCACCGTAGCATTATCAGGCTTATCACGTTGAACACCAGCCCCAAGGCAAATAATCCACTGTAACTAAAGCTGGCCAACCAGCCCCCTATTAACGGCGCAATGCTACTGCCTATCCCGGCCACAGTGTTAGCCACGCCCATATAAGTGGGACGATGTTCCGGCGCGGAGAATTCCATAGTAATCAAAATTCCAGAAACAATTTGAATGCCAATGGCCACGCCTAAAAAGGCAAAGACCGCATAATACCAGTTGACACCCGGTACCCACCAGGCCAGGGCAAATCCAATGGCCGCAGCCAGCACCCCAATCTGTAACGTTAACATATGCCCATACCGGTCGGCCACGAGTCCGGCCAATAGATTGCCCGCACTCTGCCCAAACAGTAGGGCTACCGTAAAAAGGGCAACCAGCTCATCGGCCACATGCCAGCGCTGCACCGCCGACACGGTAACAAACCCCATACCCATCATGCCAATGGCAATCAACAGGCGGGCCAGCAAGAATCGCCGGAAATTGTGATCGCGCTGGACAATTTTAACCAGCCTGGCCCAAAACTGATTGCCGCGCGGCGGCGACGCCGTGACCGGTTGCACCGGCTCCCGGGTGAGAGCCAGAAAGAACCAACTCAGGTTGATAAAGACGGCGGCTATCAAAAAGGCATAAAAAAAGTTCATGGGGAAGGAAAAGGTTTTTAAGAGCCAGCTACTAAAAAAAGCGCCCACGGCCCCCGAAACAGTGCCAACGAAAGCAGTTGAGCCAAAAAAGCGGCCCCGCCGATTGACCGGAAAACAACGAGCGATCATATCTTGCCAGGCCGGCGCTATAGCCCCGGCGCCCACCCCGTGCCAGGCAAAACCAAATAAAAAGAGAACCAGGGCGTAAATGGGCCATAAGGGTGCCAGCAGGGCGGCCACCGGCCATAACCACGCCGGTAAACGTTCCAGAAAAAAGCCCAGATTAACCACAATGGGTTTCTTGCGGGCCGCTCGCTCAGTAGGGGCGGCCACAAAAATTTGAGGCAAATACCAACCGGCCTGGGCCAAAACCGCCACCAGGCCAAATATAAAAGGATTTAAGGTAAGTTTGCTGATGAACAGGGGCACAATCACGCTGGTTGATATAAAACTGTAGCCAAACCAGAAAGTCACTCCATCCAAAAAATTAACGCTGAAATTCCAGGGATAATTCCGTTCAATTTCAGCCTCAATCTCCTGAGCCGTGCGGGCCGGAACAGGCCGGTCAAGCTGTAAGAGGCGACGCCAGGCGGTGCGGCTCCAGTTGGTGGTTTGGGCAGAAATTGACATAGTTGCTCCATATTCATCAAAAAAATACCAATCCCATAACTTTACTCCTGTAAATCACCTGAGTCAATTTTAAGTTAGAACTTACGCACGTTCCAGAGGTGACAGTCACTTGCGAAGTGACTGTCACCTCTGGAACACATCAACAATTTGCTTAAGTCCGATAAGTTTTAAATCTCCGTATGCCCTTCCTCAAAACTTGGCAATAATTCCATCAAGGCGTATAATGACCGATGGCTTTTTTGGAATCCAATAATAGGGTCAGTGATGTCCCCACCTCCCCCAACTTGGCGGAGGTTTTCTATTGTTTAAACTGGTCATTATTTGAATGACTATGATGAGCTGAGATTTCGGCTCTGATCAAATTCAATCTCT
>JAFGDY010000026.1 GCA_016931895.1 Anaerolineae bacterium | reverse complement strand
TTCCGCGCCGGTGAAGTTGACTTTTGGCTGCGTGGCGACGGCAAGGAAGGCATGAGCCACTTTGGCGACGGCGTGCTTGTGTCGCGGGACGGCGACTACCTTACCGGCGAGCGCCTGTGGAGCGGTTCGGTGATCAATGGCGACAAATATCTGCTGGCCATTACCAACGGCACCGACATAGAAATTGATTACTACCTATTTGCGGGCGACGTTTACAACGCCGAACTTGGCCCCAAGGCTCCACCTACTCCGGTTCCGGTTTACGAGGTGCGCGAGTCGCCCACCACGGCTGAACCGCTCAAACTGGGCGAGAACCTGGGCCGCTTGCAACCCGGCGAGCAGGCCTGGCATAGCTTCTTTATCACCGATTTTGACAATGAACCGTTTGAAGAGATGGCCTTGACCATGGTGATGACGCCCGACGATGGAAATCGCATTTACTATGTGCCGTTTGACGTTTTTGCCGCAGGCGATGTGAAATATTGGTCGCCCACCGACACCCAGAACGCCCAAATTACCAATATGGGCGCGGGCAGTGTGGTTTTCCGGGATAACAATCCCCAAACCGGCGAACGTTTCTGGAACGGCTGGGTGATTGACAACAGCCTTTACCTGGTGCAGGTGCGCAATGGCTCCGATGTGCCCATTGATTACCACCTCTATACCGGCGATGTTTACAGCCCCGAATTGGGCGAAAAAACCGAACAGGTTGTTCAAGTGGCGGCCGACCCCGGCACCGAACGCGGCGCGCCTTTCCCGCTGGCCTTGGGTGTTAACAAGGGCAGCCTGAATCCCGGCGAGGATGTCTGGTATACCTTTACCCGCGCCGACGTGGGCGCTGCCGGCGGCCAAACAGCCTTCACCATGGTGATGACCCCCAATGATGGCAACCGGGTATACAAAGTTGGGTTTGAAATGTTTGAAGGCAGCCAGTCCAACAGCTTTGGTAAAGGCAGTATTGTAGAGCGCGACAACGACATCGCCACCGGCGAGTTCATCTGGGGCGGGCAGGTCCGGCCTGATAGCGTCTACTACATGCGCATCAACAACGACAGCGACGTGGTGATCAACTACTGGATCTTCCCGGAAGACGTTATCAATGCTAATCTGCAATAACCTGGCCTAGATATTGACGAAAAAAAGAGCGACCTGAAAAGGTCGCTCTTCTTTTGCTTCATTAACGTTAATGGGCTGGTGGGGCAAACTTATAGGGCGGGGAAAGTCATCCTGCTCCAATGGTCTGGCGCAAATAAGCCTCAATAAAATCATCAAGCCGGCCGTTGAGCACGGCTTCGGCGTTGCCAACCTCATGGTTGGTGCGGTGGTCTTTGACCATTTTGTAAGGGTGCAACACGTAAGAGCGAATTTGGTTGCCCCAACCGGCCTCCACGTGCTGGCCCTTAAGCCGGGCCTGTTCTTCCTCTTGCTTTTTCAATTCCAGATCGTATAACCGGCCCCGCAAAATGCGCATGGCTGTTTCCCGATTTTGCAGTTGGCTGCGTTCGTTTTGGCAGGTCACCACCAGGCCGGTGGGCATGTGTTTCAGGCGAATAGCCGTGGCGTTTTTCTGGACGTGCTGGCCGCCGGCTCCGCCGGATTTATAGACGTCGATCTCCAGATCATCGGGATTGATCTCAATGTCAATGTCTGTGTCCAGATCGGGCACAACTTCTACCAGGGCAAACGAGGTGTGCCGCCGGTTGGAGGCGTCAAAGGGAGAAATTCTGACCAGCCGGTGGACCCCTCGTTCTGCTTTGGCGTAACCATAGGCATATTCGCCCTCGATTTCTAAGGTGACGCTTTTTAGCCCCGCTTCTTCGCCAATGGTCTGATCCACAATGGCGGTTTTGTAGCTGCCGGCCTCGGCCCAGCGGGTGTACATGCGCAGCAACATTTCCACCCAGTCCTGGCTCTCGGTGCCGCCGGCCCCGGCGTGAATGGATAACAGGGCCGAGTTTTTATCGTGAGGGCCTGATAGGACAAGTTGAAATTCCAGTTTGTCTAACAAACTCTCCAGCGCATCAACCTCATCGGTCAACTCGGCCAGTAACGAGTCGTCCTCTTCGGCGGCGGCCATTTCGATCAGTTCCAGGGCGTCCTTGACCCGGCGTTGAATTTTTTGCCACGTGTCCACCATCTCCCGTAAATCGGCCAGTTGCTGCATTTTGGCCTGGGCGGCGCGTTGATCGTGCCAAAAATCGGCGGCCCCGGATTCTTTTTCTAAGGCTTCAATTTGTTTTGTTTTTCCAACAACGTCAAAGACGCACCATGTTTGAACCGATGCGGTGCGCCATCTCGGTAAGTCGGTCGTGCAGGTCTTCCATAATTATGTATTTATCTCCTCGCTGTAAAGTGATAGACCATTCAAAACCAAACCAAAATTATAGCACCAATTGGACATAAAGGCCAAGAAAAGTGGGGACTCATTTTGGACTTGTTATAGCCGTGCGTAGTTGTCTTTTTGCTCTCTTGGATTATAATTTAGGCAGGGTTCAGCGAACCTGCCATTTTGGGCCATCGTACTTTTCTGTAGTTCCCCTGACCCCGGCAAATGGGTTCACTGAGCACACAAAATCCGCTAAATTATTATATTCAGGAGGCAAGCTATGGAAGCATTGTTAGGTTTAATACCGTGTTTGGGGTTCGTGGTCATTATTCTGCTCTTTCTTGTCTTTTCGGCCATCAGAATTGTGCAGGAATACGAGCGAGGGGTCATCTTCCGCCTGGGGCGATTTGTGGGGGCCAAAGGGCCGGGCTTGTTTTTTATTATCCCCTTTATTGACCGCATGGTCAAGGTAGACTTGCGTACGGTCACCTTGGATGTTCCTTCGCAGGAGGCTATCAGCCGCGATAATGTTACCCTTAAAGTTAATGCCGTGGTTTATTTCCGCGTCCTCGATCCCGGCAAAGCCATTATCCAGGTTGAAGATTATCGGCGGGCTACCTGGCAAATTGCCCAAACCACCCTGCGGAACGTAATTGGTCAGAGCGAGTTGGACGAACTGCTGGCTCACCGGGAAAAAATCAATGAGCAATTGCAGCAGATCATTGATGAGCAAACCGAACCCTGGGGCATTAAGGTTTCTATTGTTGAAATTAAAGACGTGGAATTGCCGCAGACCATGCAGCGGGCCATGGCCAGACAGGCCGAGGCCGAACGCGAAAAACGGGCCAAAATTATCCACGCCGAAGGTGAAAAAGGCGCAGCGCAACAGTTGGCCGAAGCCGCCGAAGTGATTGGGCGCCAGCCGTCGGCGTTGCAATTGCGCTATTTGCAAACCTTAACCGAAATTGCCGCCGAGAAGAACTCTACCCTGATCTTCCCGGTGCCCCTTGACTTTTTGAGCGCCTTTAGTGAATGGGTCAAGTCCAGCACTGACCGGGCAAAGTCATAACCATAATCACGGCCAAAGGAAGCGCGACGAGCGACAAAGGACGAAAAACGAACAACGAACGACAAAGGACTGGTGGGCACTTGGCCCAAACATAGCCATTATTTTCTCTGGTAGAAATGGCGATAAGCGTGACAATTGACCCACTAGATTGGTTATTTGGCGGTCGTTGGTCGTTCGTCATCGGTCGTTGGTCGTTTGGCCAGAAATGCCAAAGTTAGCTAAACAGGGCGGCACCGTATCACCCAAACAGTGCCGCCCTGTTTTATAAGCTTAAATGATTATGTCTATTTAACAAAGGTGTGGTATAATTAAGCCAGGCTCGGTTTACTTTGCTGTCGAGGTTATCTCATGCGTAATCTAATCGGCACGCTAAAAGATTTATACATTCGCTTTCTGGTCTGGCTTGGGGCGGCGCCGCCACCGGGTTATGAGTATCTATTGTCTGCTGATGAGGCTGGCCCCAGGGAATATACCCTCAAAGAAGGGGAGACAATCTTTTCCGTGGCCCGCAAATTTGGGGTCCACTATAATCTTATTGCCCAGGCTAACGGCCTTGAGGACCCCGAAACCGTGCAGCCCGGGGAAACACTGCTCATTCCGCCTCCCGAGTGGGACCCGGCTTCCGGCCCTTTGGTCGCGCCATCACCAGAGCCACCGGAACCGGTTCCATCTCCTGCTGTCCCGCCGGCGCCAACGGAACCTCCCGTTTCGCCCGACAAAGAAGCTGGGCCGGAAGCAATAGATTGGCTGGCCGAAGCTGAGCAAACGTCTGTTCCGTTTTCAGCCGAAGAAGAACCCACCTTGTTACCCGACGAGATTGATACTTCAGCCGGAACGCCGGAGTGGCTCCTGGCCGATGAGCCGTTGCCCCAGGCCGAAGCGGTTGATGACAACACGCTGACCGACGATATTTCTTTGGACCGTTTGCAGTGGCTGGTTGCGGCTGAACCGCTCAAGGCTGAAACTCAGCCCCCCGTGCCCGAAACCGCACCAGGGGAGACACTCGCTTCTCCTGAAGTCGCGCCTTCGCCCGTAGCCGCCGCAGGCCGGGAAATGGTGTTCAGGTATCAAGTGCAGCGGGGCGATACGCTCAGTTCCATCGCCAAAAGATATAGTCTAACGGTCAAGGACCTGGTTGAAGCAAATGGCATTGCCGACCCCAACTTTATCTTTCCCGGTCAGAAGCTGGTTATTCCCGGCTATATGCATCCCAAACCGGGATCGCCGCCAGGGACCGAAGCGCCGCAACCGCCCCCCCCGCCGGTTGAATTTTTTATTTATACCGTGGCCCAGGGCGATACCTTGAGCGCAATTGCCAAACGATATGGCGTTACGGTGCGCCAACTGGTTGAGGCCAATCAGGTCCAGGAACCCAATTTGATTCGGGTGGGCCAGCGTTTGGTTATTCCAGGGGTGATTCAGCCGCCCACCGCTCCCCCCCCAGAGCCGCCGCCGCAGGTGGGAACAGAACCTATCGCGGAACCCAAGCCCGCCCAACCTGAATCTCTCCCTGAACCTGTAGACGCCAGTTTTCCGCCCCTGGGGCCTGGGGATGCCATTCGCGCCCTGTATGTGAGTTATTTTGCCATTGGCCATGCAGAACTCCGCCAGCACGTTTTTTCGCTGCTTGATACCACTGAGTTTAACGCCGTGGTGATTGACGCCAAAAGCGACTACGGCTGGATCAGTTATCCCACTCAAATTCCCCTGGCCCACGAAATCGAGGCCGCCCGCCCCACGGCCAGAGATTTTGACCAGGTTTTGCAGCAATTCAAAGCCCGCGGCATTTATACCATTGCCCGCATCGTAACCTTCAAAGATAGCCCGCTGGCCAAGAGCCGCCCTGATCTGGCCGTCAAAATAAAAGAATCGGGCGAAATCTGGCAAGATCGCGAGAATTTAAGCTGGAGCGACCCTTTCCTCAAACCGGTGTGGGATTACAATGTCCAGGTGGCGGTGGAAGCGGCCCAAAAAGGCTTTGACGAAATTCAATTTGACTACGTGCGTTTTCCCACCGCCAGCCAGGCCGGCGCGCCTCACTTTTCCCAGGAAGTCAACAAAGAAACCCGCGTTGCCGCGGTGACCGGTTTTTTGAGCGCGATGCGGGGCCAGCTTGAGCCGTTTGGGGTGAAAGTAGCCGCCGACACCTTTGGCTACACCTGTTGGCGCAAAGACGATACCCTCATCGGCCAGGACATCGAACGAATGGCCCGCTACCTGGACGTGCTTTCACCCATGTTATACCCCTCTACTTTTGGCAGCGGCATTCCCAACTATAAACTGGCTATTGCCCATCCTTATGAAGTGGTGTACGAAAGCGCCAAACGGGCCGTGGAGCGGGTGAGCCAATTGGGCTGCACGGTGCGCCCCTGGATTCAGGATTTTCCCGATTATCGGTTTGACCGGCGCGTTTATGGCCGGGCCGAAATCCAGGCCCAAATCAAGGGCTGTTTCGACGCCGGCAGCACGGGCTTTATGGTTTGGGACCCGCGCGTCAAATATACCGATGGCGCGTATGCGTTGGTAGTGGGGCGTTCATAGGGGGCGCTCACCTCGCGCTCTTTCAGCCGCACCGATTTTTTGAGCAAGCTGGACCGTTTGGGGCGGGATGCAGCGCCCAATGCTTTCCCTTCTACACCTACGACGAAGACGGTAGCAACTTGGGCGCTGGCGCAATTTCGAGCGCGGTATCAGCCCTCACCTTTCGCTGGCGCGACTCCCCTCTGAGGGGACGGGGGTGAGGGCTATTTTCAAAGGAGGTTACACTATGGTCAGCGGTAAAGAGGTGGCAACAAAGCTGCAACGCAAGTTGAAATTTGGCCAGATTGGCGGGGGACGCGATGCCTTTATTGGCGCGGTGCATCGCCGGGCGGCCCTGGCCGACGGCTTTACCGAATTGGCGGCGGGAGCGCTGGCCGGTTCGCCGGAGAAGGCCAAAGCCTCGGGGCAAGATTTGTTATTAAACCCGGCGCGCAACTATGGCTCCTGGCCGGAAATGCTAGAAAAAGAGAGTGCCTTACCCGAGGGCGAGCGGATTGATTTTGTGTCTATTGTTACGCCCAATCACGTCCACTTTGAACCGGCGCTGGCCTTTATTGAAGCCGGTTTTAACGTGATCATGGACAAGCCGATGGTGCATACCAGCGAGCAGGCCCGGGCGTTGGTGCAGGCCGTGGAAGAACACGACATTGTTTTTGGCCTGACCCACAACTACACCGGCTATCCAATGGTTAAAGAAGCGCGCCATATGGTCAAGACCGGCAAATTGGGTAAAATCCAACGGGTGGTGGTGGAGTATCCCCAGGATTGGCTCTTGACCCGGTTGGAAGCGGAAGGGCAAAAACAGGCCGCCTGGCGCACCGACCCGGCTCGCTCCGGTATTGCCGGCGCGGTCGGCGACATTGGCTCGCATTGCGAGAACCTGGTCAGTTATATCACCGGCCTGGAAATCGAAGCCCTCTGCGCGGATTTGCATACCTTTGTGCCGGGCCGGTTGCTGGACGACGACGCCAGCGTGCTGCTGCGCTTTAAGAACGGGGCGCGGGGCATTTTGTGGGTGTCGCAAATTTCCACGGGGGAAGAGAACGGTCTGAACATCCGGGTATACGGCGCCACAGGCGCGCTCTATTGGCGGCAGGAGAACCCCAATTATCTCTACTTTACCCCGCCCGGCGGTCCGGTGCAGGTGCATCGGCGCGGGGCCGATTATCTCTGCGCCGCGGCGCAACGGGCTACCCACCTCCCGGCCGGCCACCCCGAAGCCTTTTTTGAAGCCTTTGGCAACATTTATCTGAACTTTACCGATACGATCCGCGCTCGCCTAGAAGGCCGTGCGCCAACCGAATTAGAACTGGACTTTCCCACCGTCTACGACGGCGCCCGTGGGGTAAAGTTCATTGAGCAGGTGGTGGCCAGCAGCCGGAGCGAGCAGAAGTGGCTGCCGTTTGTTTAGCCCTACCAGAGCAACAAACCGGGCCGTTCCAGGGTTTTTACCACGTCTTGCAAAAACTGCGCCCCCACCGCGCCATCCAAAACGCGATGGTCCAGCACCAACGACATCGTCATCATGGGGCGGATGACCACCTCATCCCCGACCTCTCCCTCCCTCACCACGGCCCGTTTAGCCGTTTGACCTACCGTTAGAATGGCGCTCTCCGGCGGGTTGATGATGGCGGTAAAATGATCAATGCCAAACATGCCCAGGTTGGTGATGGTAAAAGTGCCGCCGGTCACGTCGCCGGGCGTCAACCCGCCCGCCCGCGCCCGTTCGGTCAGGTCTTTCAGTTGCCGGGCAATTTCGCCCAGGCCCAACTGCTCGGCCTGGCGGATAACGGGCACAATCAAGCCCTTGCCTTCGGGCAGGGCTGTAGCCACGCCGATGTTGGCGGTGGGGTGCAGGTAAATGGCCTCGTCGCGCAGCGAGGCGTTTACCCAGGGGTGGCGTTTGAGAGCATGGGCGCACACCTTTACCAGGATGGCCGTTACCGAAAGCCGGGGCTGCCCTTGTTTTTCCGCCTCAAGGTTTAATTCCTGGCGCAGGGTTTCCGCCGCGGTCATGTCCACTGCCACAGTCAAAGTGATGTGGGGCGCAGTCTGGTAACTTTGCTGTAAGCGCTGGGCAATGGTGCGCCGCATGCCTTCCAGTGGAACAACCTGGGTTGCCTCTGGCGCAGTTGGGGGCGGTATAGGCGCAGCCGGTTGGGCCTGGGTTTGTTTGGCCACGGTCAGGGTATCGGCTTCCTGGATCCGTCCCTGCGGTCCGGAACCCTGGATTTGGGCCAGGTCCAGCTTGTATTCGCGGGCCACACGCCGGGCCGCCGGTGTGGCCCGCGGGCGCTCATCCGCCGTGATGGCTGTTGTGTGGGTGAGATATTTTTCCACGTCGGCCCGGGTTATTCGGTGGGCGGTATCAGCGGCCGGCACTTGTTTGATTTCAAGGCCGGCCTCGGCGGCCCGGCGCAAGGCCATAGGCGTGGCTCGCACCGGGGTTGGGCCGTTAGGGGGCGTGGCGGAAGCGGGTTGGCCGGCCGCCTCAGGCGGGCTTGGTGTCGTTTCCGGCCCGGACTCGCCTGGGGCCAGGACATAGGCGATCACGGCCGTCACCGGCACCACGTCGCCCTTTTGCACCTTCACCCCGGCCAGCACGCCGCTGGCCGGGGCTTCAACCTCCATCACCACTTTGTCGGTTTCCACCTCCAAAATGGGATCACCCTGTTCCACCATGTCGCCTTCCTGGATGAGCCAATTGACCACTGTCGCGTTTTCCTGTGTCATCTCAAACTTGGGCATAATAATTGGAGTGGCCATCAATATTCACCTTTAATCAAGGCCCGCGCTTCGCGGACAATGTCGTCCACTTGCGGCACGGTGCGCCGTTCGAGTTCACGATTGTAGGGAATAGGAATATCCAACCCGGCCAGGCGGCGGACCGGCGCGTCGAGATAATCAAACGCTTCGCTGCCCACCAGTTGGGCCACCACTTCGCCGCCAAAGCCGCCGGTCATTGGCGCTTCATGCACCACCAAGGCTTTACCCGTTTTTTTGACCGATTGGATCATGGGGGTGGGGTCAAAAGGCTTTAAAGTCCGCGGGTCAACAATTTCAATTTCAAGCCCCTCTTTGGCCAGCTCTGCCGCCGCTTCCAGGGCGCGAGACACCATAATGGAGTAGGCAATGACGGTCAGGTCGGCGCCCTCGCGTTTGATGTCGCTCTGGCTCAAAGGGATGGTGTAGTACGCTTCGGGGACAACGCCTTTGGTTTTGTACAGCAGCTTGTTCTCTACAAAAATAACCGGGTTGTCGTCCTCAATGGAGGCCAGTAGCAGCCCTTTTACATCGTAAGGCGTGGCGGGCATCACCACCTTCAGCCCCGGCACGTGCACAAACCACGCTTCCAGGCTCTCCGAGTGTTGGGCTGCCGCGCCCGTGCCCGACCCGGCGGGCGTGCGCAGCACCAGGGGCACTTTGGCCTTGCCGCCAAACATAAAGCGCATTTTGGCCCCTTGCAGCACAAGCTGTTCCATGGAGAGGGTGATGAAGTCCATAAACTGAATTTCGGCAATGGGCCGCATGCCGGTGGCTGCCGCGCCAATGGCGGTTCCGGCAATCACGGCTTCAGAAATGGGCGTGTCGCGCACGCGCTCCGGGCCAAACTCTTCCAGCAGGCCGTCGGATACGCCAAACGCGCCGCCGTACACGCCTACGTCTTCGCCAAACAGAAAGACCCGCTCGTCGGCCTGCATAGCTTGGCGCATGGCTTCTCGCACGGCCTGGGCGTAGGTGATTTCACGGCCGGTGGTTTCGATTGGGGCGGGTGGCGTGGCGGTTAGGGTTTGTTGTTCAAGCATAAACGCCCTCCATAATTGTGGCCGGGTCCGGGTCGGCGGCGGTCTCGGCAAAGGCCACCGAGTCTGCAATGATCTGAGTGGCCTGGGCCGATACCTGATTAAGTTCCGTTTCCGTAAACAGACCGGCCTCCATTAATTTGTTTCGTAGGCGCAAAATAGGGCAGCGATCCTGCCATTCCTTCACTTCTTCGCGGGCGCGGTAGCGTTGGCGGTCGCTTTTGGAATGGCCTCGCCAGCGATAGGTGACGTTCTCAATCAACGACGGCCCTTGCCCGGCGCGGGCGCGCTGAACCGCTTCTTTTACGGCCACGTACACTGCGATGAGGTCGTTGCCGTCCACAGTTACCCCCGGCATGCTGTACGACGCGGCCCGTTTGCTCAGGCGATCCACCGAACTGCCCCGGCTGAAGGCCATAGACATGCCGTACTGGTTGTTTTCACACACATACACCACCGGCAGTTTCCAGATGGAAGACAGGTTCAACGACTCGTGAAACGCGCCTTCATTAGATGCGCCGTCGCCAAAAAAGGTCAAACATACATTATCGGTGCGGCGCATTTTCAAACTCAGCCCCACCCCCGGGGCCAGGGGAATCCCGCCGCCTACCACGCCGTTGGCCCCCAGGTTGCCGCCATCCACATCGGCAATGTGCATCGAGCCGCCCCGGCCCCGGCAGTAGCCCACTGCTTTGCCAAAGAATTCGGCCATCATCAGGTTCAGGTCCGCGCCCTTGGCAATGCAGTGGCCGTGTCCCCGGTGGTTGCTGAGCATCAAGTCATCCGGGCGGATAGCCAGCACCGCGCCCATTGCCGAGGCTTCCTGGCCAATAGACAGGTGCATCGTGCCATGAATTTTGCCCAGTGCGTATAGGGCTTCGGCTTTTTCTTCAAAATAACGGATCAGGTACATTTTAAGCAGGGTCTCGCGGAGCGTTTCCGGTGACAGCCCGGCAAAGTCAATTTTAGATTTTTTTGTCTTTGTTGCCATAAAACCGTCCTATAGTTTTTAGGATTCAGGATTAAATAAGTTGTGCAACGAGAATGGCCCGGTAATTCCACTGGGGTAAGAAATCATCAAAAACAATGCGCATGGTTTCCTTGAAATCGGCTGCTACTTTCCGTCCGGTTTCATACACTTTATCAATATTGAGACCCAAGTCGTATAGGCTGTGGGGAATGATAACGCCCTCGGCGTAGCTGTGGAAATCATGGTCGTAGGTGTGCAGTTCGGCCAGGGTATACAAGTGTCCGTCCCGATAGAAATTGCCGATATACTCCTTTTTCTTGGTATCCATGCTGAGGATCGGGTTGCCTGCCGCTACAAAGTCGGCCTTGAGCCGCAGGATGTTCTCAAATTGCTCATTGCGGTTTTTTAGCTCTTGCTTCAAGCTGGTTTTCTTTTTGGCTTTGCGGCGGCGGCAGTTATGCTTTTTGCGCAATTGGCCCACCACAAACTTGCTGACGGTAATGCCGTACTCGTCCCGCAACGCCTTGACAATCTCGCCCGGCGTCAGGTTCGTCCAGCGCACCGTCTCATCCATGGGGTCGCCTGCCGTGTGATCCCGCAACACGGCCAGGGACTTTTCGTCCAGAACCGCGCCCCAGACAACCGTATATCGTTTGCGCCCACCGCCCGTTTTGCGAATGCGCTGTTCCACTTCGCGCGTCGGCAAGCCGCTCACTTCACGGGCCCCTTTGCTGACGGTGTTCCGGCTACAGCCCAATACCCGGGCAATATAACTCCGTCCGCCTGAACCAAACCGCAGAGCTTCCAACCCAGCAAAGCGGCGGCGATCTTTCTCGTTCAGACTGTGGTAAAAGCGGCGCATCGTTTCTTCGACTTCGGGCGAATAGGGTGTCATTTGTGGTCTCCTGGCGTATGTTTTAATCAGACCAGAATAACACCACAGTTTTTATTTTTTGGCGAATCGCCCAACTTATTTAATTCTCATTCCTTAGAGGTTGTTTTAAATGACATAATATACAGGCTTGAATGGAACTTGGTCGAAGCTAAAATACCCTCAAAAGAGACTTTATTGAGGAGGAAAAACCCATGCAACGTCGGCCAAGAAGTTATCCCAGCGATATGAGCCACAAGGAATGGAAGATCATCAGGAACCTCCTGCCCGTGCCAGCGGATAACCAGAGACTATGTTATCAACAAATTATCAATGCTATTTTCTATATCAACCGCACGGGTTGCCAATG
>JAFGDY010000025.1 GCA_016931895.1 Anaerolineae bacterium | reverse complement strand
TACAAGCAAACGTGTGGCGATTTTAATTGGCGGGGGTGAAGTCCCCGGTTTAAATATGTGTCTGAAGAGCCTGGTTTACCGGGCCATTGACGAGGGTTTTGAGCCGATTGGGGTGCGAAAAGGTTGGGAAGGATTCATTAATTATAACTATCACGATCCCACCACCTATGGCGAAAACTTTATCGAACTGAGCAAAAATATGGTGCGGCCCATTGACCGCACGCCCGGCTCTTTTTTGCACGCTTCCCGCGTTGACCCGCGAGAGGTACCGAGCCGCCTGGTGCCCAAATTTTTGCGACAAAAAGGCGCAGCCAACCAGGATTTAACCACCCACATCAAAGAAGTGATTGGGCGTCTTGATTATCGCGCCTTGCTGGCCATTGGCGATGACGATATGCTCAGGTATGCCGCTCATCTCAGCCGGCAGGGCGTGCCCATTATCGCCATTCCCAAAACCGTGCACAACAACATCCACGGCACCGATTACACCATCGGCTTTAGCACCGGCCTGGCCCGGGGGGTGGCCTTTATCCACGAACTGCGGGCGCTGGCCGGCTCTCGAGAACAGATAATTGTGGTGGAAACCTTTGGCGTGGACTCCGGCCTGAGTTCGCTGATGACGGCTTTTTTGGCCGGGGCCGACCGGGCCATTATCCCCGAAGTGCCTTACGACCCGGAAAGGCTGGCCCGGCTGGTGATGAAAGATAAACAGATCAACCCCAGCAACTACGCCGTGGTTACGGTCAGTGATGGCTCGTACATTGAACCGGATAAGGTTTTAAAATACACGCCCCATCTTTCGCCGCGCAGTAAATCAGAAGTGTTACAATTGATGACCGAACAAAAAGCCGAAGAAGCCAGAGTCCAGGATGAGTTTATTCTAAATGATGTACTGGAAACCGGCAGCAGTTTGGCCGGCAGCGGCATGGTGGTGGCCGAATTGCTCAACCAGATTACGGGCGAAGAAGTGTTTCTGCAACCGTTAACCTACCTGCTCCGCACCGGCTCGCCGGATGGACAGGATTTGTTGGGCGCCACCAACTTTGCCATCCTGGCCACCCGTTTGTTAAAAGAAGGCAAGTTTGGCCGGATGACGGCCTACCAGCAACGCTACAACTTAACCGATGTTGATTTGAAGATTGTGACCGAGGGTGTTCACCGGGTAAATGTTGATGAAATGTATGATGTAAAAGAGTATAAGCCCAAAGTAAACTTGATTTGGGCGGCGCAGGAGAATTAGAAATTAGAAATTGAAATTATACCTATTCAGTCTCCATGTCATTCCGAGCGATAGCGAGGAATCTCCTTGAGGGGGCGGTTAAAAGGATTGTCGGTTTGACAAATTAAACCCAAAAACTGGATTTTGACGGTCAAGCTTTGGTTAACTGTGAGCGCAAGGAGATTTCTCCCTTTGGTCGAAATGACATGCCTGAACAGTCTATTTTCTCACTTCTACTTTCTAATTACTCACTTGGAGGTGGAGTAATGAATTTGTTTGATAACGGCAAAAAAGAAAACGGCAACGGCAACATCTACGTGGTGCAAGTAAAAGATGTGGTCAAAAGTTTCCCGGTGGGTGATGGCGAGGTGACCATTCTCAAGGGACTCTCTTTTGACGTAGCCAACGGTGAATTTGTGTCCATTGTGGGGCCGTCGGGTAACGGCAAGTCAACGTTGCTCAATATGATCACCGGCATTGACCGCCCCACCGACGGCGAGGTAATTGTTACCGGCGAGCAGGTCCACAAAATGAGCGAAAATCAACTGGCCATCTGGCGCGGCCAGAACGTGGGTATCATCTTCCAATTTTTCCAAATGCTGCCCGCGCTCAGCCTGCTGCAAAACGTGATTTTGCCCATGGACTTTGCCCGCAAATACACCCCCAAAGAACGCCGCGAGCGGGCCATGCACTTGCTGGAAACTGTGGGCCTGGAAGATCAAGCCCATAAACTGCCCAGTATGGTGTCTGGCGGCCAGCAGCAACGCGCGGCCATCGCCCGCGCCCTGGCCAACGATCCGCCTCTGCTGGTGGCCGACGAGCCAACGGGCAACCTCGACTCGCGCACGGCGGGTGACGTGTTTGACCTCTTCACCGAGTTAATCACCCAGGGCAAAACGCTACTGATGGTGACGCACGACAAAGAGCTAGCCAGGCGCGTGCCTCGCGTGGTAGAGATCACCGACGGAAAAATTACCCGCGATGAATACGTGGGCGGCGCGGGTTGGACCGGGTATTGATAAAGGAGGAAGGATGAGGAAATAGTTCATCTCTCATTTTTCTCCCTAATTCTTAATCCTTACCCCCTACTCCCTTTTTTATTGGAAAGAATCGCATGAGTGTTATCATTTATAAAATCTGGCGGGATTTGTGGGCGCAAAAAGCCCGCACCTTGCAGGTGGTGTTAATTATTGCTATGGGCGCGTTTGCTATTGGCATGATTATCACCACCCGCAATTTAATGATTCCCGGCATGGAGCAACTCTGGCAGGATTGCAACCCGGCCATGATTACCATGTGGGCCGACCCCCCTGTTGACGACGACACCATTACCGCCATCAAGGGCATTGAGGGCATTGAAAACGCCGAAGGCTTTGCCGACACCTCCCTTGAATGGCGGCTTGATCTCGCCGACCCCTGGAGTGGCGGGGAGCTGAGAATGCGCAACGATTACGAACAGCAAACCTATACCACCCTTAACCTGCTCAGCGGCCGGTGGCCCACCGACAAATTTTTTGCCATTGGCCAGGGCACCGACACCCAATATGGCATCCAAGAAGGTCAAACCGTCTACATCCGGGTCAACGACCATGAGACCACGGTAAAAATCAGCGGTATTGTTTACGACCCGGTCATCCAGCCGCCCAGCTTTGGGGGCCCGGCCCAATTTTACGCCCCCCGTGACCGTTTTGGCGAATTAACCGGCGACCGCAACTTTAACCGCATTATGGCCGGGGCCGCCCAGTTTGACCGGCCAAAACTGATTGGCCTGGCCAACAAAATTGAACGCAAGTTGGAAAAAGAAGATGTTGATTCCGGCGGCGCATCGGCGCCCGAGGGCGACCGGGTGGGCGACCCCAACAAGCACTTTTTTCAAGACCCCATGGACGGCATCTTTTTGGTGCTGGGCATTATGGCCGTGCTGGCCCTATTGCTAGGCTTGTTTTTGGTATACAACACCATTAACGCCATCATCAGCCAACAAACCGACCAAATTGGCATTATGAAGGCCATTGGAGCCAACACCTGGCAAATTATCGCCGTTTACTTGAGCAATGTGTTTGCCTACGGCCTGCTGGCGTTGGTCATTGCCGCGCCGTTGGGCGTGCTGGCCGGTTGGCAAATGAATGTATTTTTAATGGCCGCCTTTAACGCCGAACCCGGCCCGTTTAGCATAGACCCAACGGCTATTTGGGCGCAGGCGGCAATTTCGTTAATTACCCCGCTGTTGGTATCGCTGCTGCCGGTGCTGGGCGGCGCGCGCGTTACCGTGCGCGAGGCTATCAGTACCTATGGTTTGCGGGCTGCCACCAGCCTGCTAGACCGGCTGCTGGCCAAAATGAGCTGGCTGTCGCGCCTGGCAGTGTTGACCATCAGCAACACTTTTCGCCACCGGGGGCGAGTGATCTTAACCCAAATTTCGCTGGTGCTCAGTGGCCTGATTTTTATGATGGTGCTCAGCGTGTGGGATTCAACTGCCTACACCTTTGGCGACTTCCTCTTCTCCATTCTCAAATTCAACGTCAGCCTGGTGTTTGAAGACCCGGAACGTATTGGGCGAGTTGAAACACTGGCTCTGGCCCATCCCGACGTAAAGGCCGTGGAGATGTGGCACCTGGAAGGTGGGCACATCCGGCCGGCGGGCCGCGAGGAGTCGGATGATGATAAAGAAGCGAACGTGTTTGGCGTGCCCCTGCCCACCAACTTGTATGGCCCGCAACTCCGGGCCGGCCGCTGGCTGCAACCCGGCGATACCAGCGCGATGGTGCTTAACCAAGAATTGGCCGAGGAGGCCGGGGTGGGCGTGGGCGACTGGGTAAAAGTCAATCACGGGGTTAAGGGCGATACCACCTGGCAGGTGGTCGGCCTGTTGTTTGACCCGGTTATATACAACTCCGCCCACGTATCCCGCGACACCCTGCTGCGCGAACTTAAT
>JAFGDY010000024.1 GCA_016931895.1 Anaerolineae bacterium | reverse complement strand
TTACGTTCCACCAGTTAGCGCAAAAATAAATAGATAAAAAATGATAGCACAGAGCAGGGGAAGCGTCAAGCACAAAACAGATGCGAGGGCATAGCAGGCTGGAGACACAAACTTTTGACAGACCTACCGCCAGGTTGATTGTTGAGAGGTTGGGAGATGTGGTTTCAAAAATTAATTTGACATACAAGAACATCTGTGCTAAAATGGTTCCAGCTTACAGAACAGATGTTTTGTATTTTACGGAGGTATTCAACGTGGCCAACAAAGAAAATAATGGCAGAGAAAAAGCCTTAGAAATCGCTCTGGGCGATTTAAGAAAAAGATTTGGCGAAGGCGCAATTATGCGCCTGGGAGAGCGCAATGAGCTTAACATTGAAACCATTCCCACCGGCTGCCTGTCTCTGGACATAGCCCTGGGGATCGGCGGCCTGCCCCGGGGACGGGTGGTGGAAATTTATGGATCGGAAAGTTCTGGCAAAACGACGTTGTGCCAGAACATTATTGCCGAGGCCCAAAAACAGGATGGGGTGGCCGCCTTTGTGGACGTTGAGCACGCCCTGGATCCCAGCTACGCCGAAAGATGCGGGGTCAAAATTGAAGACCTGTACGTTTCTCAGCCCGATACCGGCGAGCAGGCTTTGGAAATTACCGAAGCTCTGGTTCGCTCCGGCGCGGTTGATGTGGTGGTGGTTGACAGCGTGGCCGCCCTGGTGCCTCGCGCCGAAATTGAAGGCGAAATGGGCGACTCTCACATGGGCCTGCAAGCGCGGCTCATGAGCCAGGCGCTGCGTAAATTGTCCGGCACCGTCAAACAGAGCAATTGCCTGCTCATCTTCACCAACCAACTGCGTCAAAAAATTGGGGTGATGTTTGGCAACCCCGAAACAACCACCGGCGGCATGGCCCTGCGTTTTTACGCCTCGGTGCGTATTGACATCCGCCGCATCCAGGCCATCAAAGACAGCGGCGACGTGATTGGCAATCGCACCAAAGTGACCATCAAAAAAAATAAAGTGGCTCCACCCTTTCGGGTATGCGAATTTGACATCATGTACAACCAGGGCATTTCCAAATCGGGCGACATCCTTGACATTGCCGTTGAGGAAAATATTGTAGACAAGCGCGGCGCGTTTTACTCGTATGGCGAGCAGCGGCTGGCCCAGGGCCGGGAAAACGCCAAAACCTTTTTGGAGGCCAACCCGGAACTGATGTTCACCATTGAGAATCAGGTGCGGGAAGCCAAAGGCTTACCCTGGCTTGACCCCGCCGCCTTTGCCGAAGCTTTGAATCAACCCGAAGTAGCCGCGGCTCTGGCCGAAATGGAACAGGCCGAGCTTTAGAAAATTAAAATCAAACTCTTAAAAAAGAGACGCCCGGCCCGCGTCTCTTTTTCTTTTTCCGGCTAAACATTCCGGCCTAACGGGTATATAATGGGTCTTTCTGATCCGGCCTTTCGCCGAAATTCACAACAAAGGCTCAACAATGAAAACAAACCCGGCTATTGCCGACTTTCTGCACGACTTGCAAAAAAGAATCACCGGCAACCTGCGCGCCGATGAATACAGCCGGATTCTGTACAGCACCGACGCCAGCATCTATCAGGTGATGCCGCACGGCGTGCTCATTCCCAAAACGGTTGCAGACGTGCAGGCCGCCGTAGAATTGGCGGCCCAATATCAGGTCCCCCTTTTGCCGCGCGCCGCCGGCAGCAGCCTGGCCGGACAGGCGGTGAACGAAGCGTTGATCATTGACCTGACCCGCCACCTGGATGCGGTGCTTGAAGTTAATCCCGAAGAGCGCTGGGCCTGGGTGCAGCCGGGCGTGGTGCTTGATCAGCTCAACCTCCACCTCAAACCAATAGGGCTAAAATTTGGCCCGGACCCGGCCAGCGGCAACCGGGCGGCGCTGGGGGGCATTACGGGCAATAATGCCACCGGCAGCCACTCGCTCATTTACGGAATGGCCGCCGACCATATCCTGGAAACCAACGTTATCTTGAGCGACGGCAGCCGGGCTACCTTTGGCCCCCTGAGAACCGCTGCCCTGGCACAACGCCAACGGCAAAACGGGCTGGAAGGCCACATCTACCGGCAGGTAAGCCAGATCGTGCAAACCCAGGCCGGCGCCATCCGGGCAGGAACGCCGCGCCATTGGCGGCGCTGTGGCGGCTACAACCTGGACCGTTTTGTTGAGGGGGTGTCGCACAACTACCCGCAGGATCACCGTTTTAACCTGGCCAAGTTGATGTGCGGCTCGGAGGGCACGCTGGCCGTTATTACCGCGATCAAATTGAACCTGGTGCCGCGGCCAACCCAAACCGCCCTGGCCCTGATCCATTTTGACAACCTGTGGGAAGCGCTCACCGCCGTGCCGGTGATACTGGCGGTGGAACCGGCGGCTGTTGAATTGGTGGACAACCTGGGCTTGACCATGTGCCGCCGGGTGCCTGCCTACAGCCGCCTGTTGGCCACCTTTGTAGAAGGCGCGCCCCACTGCTTACTCATCACCGAGTTTTATGGTGAGAGTGAAACTGAGCTTAGAGCCAAAATCCAGACCCTGAGAGAGCATCTTAAAAAAGAAAAAGTGGGATTTACCGCCCTTGTGCCGGCCCTAAACCCCAAATTGCAAAATAATGTCTGGAGCGTGCGTAAGGCGGCCCTGGGTTTATTAATGAGTATCAAGGGCGACCACAAGCCGCTTCCTTTTATTGAAGACGCGGCGGTGCCGGTGGAACATCTGGCCGATTACATCTCCGGCATTGAAAATTTTTGCCGCGATTTGGGCACCAAAGTAGTTTACCATGCCCATGCCAGCGCCGGTTGTTTGCACGTGCGGCCCCTGATCAACGCCAAAGTAGCCAGCGAGGTTAACAAGTTGCCCGTGATTAGCCGCTTTGCCATAGAACTGCTGGGCCAGTACGGCGGCGCCTTTTCCAGCGAACACGGCGACGGCCGGGCGCGCAGTTGGCTCAATGAAACATTTTTTGGCCCGCCCCTGTACGGCCTGTTCAAAGAGGTCAAACAGGCCTTTGACCCCCACAACATTTTCAACCCCGGCAATATTGTTGACGGCCCGGCGATGACCAAGAACCTGCGTTTTGGGGCCAATTATCAAACCATCCCGGTGCAAGAATTCCTTGACTTCAGTGACGATATGGGATTCCACCGGGCGGTAGAGATGTGCAACGGCGCCGGCGTATGCCTCAAACGAACCGAAGGAACCATGTGCCCCAGTTTTATGGTGACCCGCGACGAAGAACACAGCACCCGGGGCCGGGCCAACGCCTTACGGGCTGCGCTCTCCGGCCTCCTGCCGCCGGAAGCCTTGACCGGCGAGCGAATGTATGAGGTGATGGACCTGTGCATTGAATGTAAAGCCTGCCGGGCCGAATGTCCCTCGGCGGTGGATATGGCCAAAATCAAATTTGAATTTTTGAGCCAGTATTACGCCAAACACGGCATCCCCCTGCGCGCCAGGCTTTTTGCCGACATCGCCCGGTGGAGCCGTTTGAGCTGCGGGCCACAGGCGCCCTTGATCAACGGGTTCATGCGTAACGGTCTTGTCAAATGGGGGTTAGAAAAATTCATAGGCATTAGTGGCCGGCGGCAGATGCCGGAATTTGCCCGCCAGCCGTTCCACCGCTGGTTCAAAAAGCGCAAGTCGGGGGGCAGGGATCAGAAAGCGGGAAATACAAAACGAGTTGTTTTATTTAACGATACGTTCAATAACTATAACTACCCTCACGTGGCTATTGCCGCTGCGGAAGTGTTGGAGGCCGCCGGCTTTGAAATAAGCCTACCCGGTCACCAGTGCTGCGGGCGGCCAATGATTTCCAAAGGATTGGTCCACAAGGCCCGGCACGCGGCCCAAAACACGGTTGACCGGCTGGCCCCGTTTGCCGAGCAGGACATTCCCATTGTGGGCCTTGAACCCAGTTGTTTGCTCTCGATGCGTGATGAATACCTTTATCTATTACCGGACGACCCGCGGGTCAAACTGGTAGCCAAACATTGTTATACATTTGAGGAGTTCATAGCCAAGTTAGCCGACGAGGGTCAACTGGCGTTGGAATTTAAACAAACAGTTCGCCACATTTTGCTGCACGGCCACTGCCAGCAAAAATCGCTGGTGGGCACCGGCCCCAGCAAACGTGCGCTCACCCTGCCGCCCGGTTACACCGTCACCGAAGTTGACTCCGGCTGCTGCGGGCTGGCCGGTTCGTTTGGTTATGAGGCGGAGCATTATGCCATCTCTATGGCTATGGGCGAGCGGCGGTTATTCCCCGCTATCCGGGAGCAGGCCGAAACAGTGATCATTGCCGCCGCCGGGGCCAGTTGTCGCCAGCAAATGAAACATGGCACGGGCAAACACGTTATGCATCCCGCCGAAATTTTAAGGGACGCAATTAAATAAAAAACTAAAAACAACCTTGACGCAATGACCAAGAGTATGGTATAGTCGCATAGTGTTAGTCAACAAGTCAGTTTTTGAGCCAATAAAGAGGTACAACCCCGATGGACCACTACGAAATGTTGCGCAAAGTGAGCCGCACCTTTGCCCTGTCTATTGAACAACTGCCCCAAGTTCTGCGCGATTCTATCACCGCTTCATATCTGTTATTGCGGGTGTCTGACTGCCTGGAAGACCATGACACCATGCCGCCGGAGCGCAAGGCTGAACTGCTGCGGTTGTGGGCCCAGGTGTTAAGCAATCATACTACCGTAGAAAGCCTAACCAAAAACATTTCCGATCTGGACAGCAGCGACCCCGAAGTTTACGTGGCCCAGCATGCCGGTCAGGTAATAAAACAACTGCACACCCTACCCCCCGAAATTCAACAGGCCATTGTTAAACACGTCAACCGCACCTCTATGGGCATGGCCTGGTGGCAAGAGCACGGGCCTTACGTGGAAAACGAACAGGCTTTGGATGATTATATGCACCAGGTAGCGGGCAGAGTGGGCTATTTGCTCACGGATATTTTTGCCTGGTATTCGCCCATCATCCGCGAGCGAAAAGAACAATTAATGCCTCTATCGCGGCAGTATGGGCTGGCCCTGCAAACCGTTAATATTATCCGGGGAATGCGCAAGGATTACGAGCGAGGCTGGGTGTTTGTGCCCCGCACTTTTTATGAGAGGGTGGGCCTCACCCGCGACACGCTGTTTGCGCCTGACAATCTGGACAAAGCGATGCAGGTGGTAGATATGCTGGCCGATAAAGCCGAACGACACCTTTGGCACGGGATGACTTATATCACCGCCTTTCCCCGCTACCAACACCGGATTCGGCTGGCCTGCATGTGGCCCCTGTTTTTTGCGGTTAGAACGCTGGCCATCAGCCGCAATAATGCCAACGTGCTGATTGCCGAAGCCAAAATGGGCCGGCAGCAGGTTTCCAAAATCATGCGCGATACCAGCGTTTTCGGCTGGTCAAACCACTGGTTGGTGCGGTACTACAGGTATCTAGCGAGACAACCGGCCAAATCTCTCCTTCAGGGCAATATTTAGCAATGATTTTTGCCTTGCGTTGACCATTTTCTGTAAACAAAGTGACTTGCAAGTTCAACAGGGCCAATAACCGGCGTTTACCCTCATGAACGGCCTGTTTCAATTCCGGGTTATTCTGCCCTTCTGCTTCTGCTTCGCGCAATGTAGCCATATCGTCGGCTACCTGGCCGGCATACGCTGTCAGACTCATTATCTGTTCATCGGATAGAGACTTATCTTCCAGTTGGGCCACTAGCTCCGCCTTGCGCTGCTTCAGTCCATCCAGAACTTTTTCTGTTTTGGCAATGTCCGCGCCTTTTTTTGCTCTGGCCATATCGCTGGACAGGAATCTCATATTTTGCAGGTCGTCTTCCCACTCCGCCGTTTTTTCTACAATCAATTGCTCAACATGGCCTAATTCTTGCTTTATGGGTTCTACCTTGTTTTCTTGCCGGGCCTGGTAGCCGCGCAATCCCTCAATCAGTTTATCCTTATCCCTTGAGATTTCTTCCAGCCGATTCCAAACCAGAGTGTCTACCAGGTCAACCCGAAAACTCAAAGAGCTACATTCCTTCGCCCGCGCCCGATCCTTATTCATAACGGTTGTGCAGCGATAATAGAGATATGTGCTTCCTGGTCGGCTGTGTTTAGCCTGGCCAATCATGCTACAATTGCACTCGCCACAAGTTATCCGACCCGACAACAGATAACGGCCAGGCTTCCGGTTGCGTTTTGCGTAAGTTTTGTTTTCCTCTAGCCGTTTTTGAGCCGCTTCCCAAATATCGCGTTCAACGATAGCCGGGACAGGTACAGGAATCGCGTCGGCGGTATGGGTGCGGTTATTCCGGTTGCGTTTTCCATAACGCCAGACCCCGGCGTATGTTTCGTTTACAATGATGTTGCGTATCATGCTATGCGTCCATTTTAAACTTTTTCTCTTACGAACCTCCATTTCGTTAAGCCGGGCCGTAATTTTCATCAGAGATAAAATTTCGCCGTTTTCATCGCCCAACACAAACCAGGTGAATATCAACCGGATTATAGCCGCTTCTTCTTCCACAATCTCAAAGTACCAACGCTTATCTATGTTGATTTTTCGGTAACCATAAGGCGCAGTTTTGCCGTTTGGTACCACATAACCGTCACGCGCTCTCTTGAGTCGCCCTTCGTGCAATTTTTTGACCGTTTCTATCCGGTCTTCCCCGGCTCTCCAGCCTTCGAGAAATTGTATCACCTTCTCAGTAGCATTATCTTTTTTCAAAACAACAGGGCGTCCCACTTCGACATTATGAAACGTGACATCCAGCCCTTGCCATTCTCTTTGAAGTATCATCAGGTCAACGCTGGCCCACTCGCCCCGGACAAGCCGATTGGTTTTGTAGACAATCACGTGATTGGCCTGCCCGTTCCTGAGTATCTCGCGCACTCTGTTAAGTTCCGGCCTCTCTAACACTTTGCCGGTAAAGTCCTCTTTGAAGATACACTCTTGAGGGACATACAATCCATTGGCTTGGGCATAGGCCAGGCACTTCTCCACCTGGTTGTCAATACTTGTCCCGTTTTCGGCCTGTTCATCGGTGCTAACTCTGGCGTAAATTATCGCCCTCTCTTGCACTACAAAAGCAAAATCTTGCGTTTTGGTCTCTTGTTGCGTTGTCATTTTCTTTGCTCCAATCTGCTAAAATTTAACCGCTAACCCTTTTTTTGGCTTTGGTGGGATGACTAAGTTTATAATCTCTCTCATAGGGCCTATATACTTCTTCACGATGGCCAAAATAGCCCTTCATGTAACTTTTAACCCTGGCGTCAAATTCGACAATATCACCGGGCTGTAAATCCAACGCTGCAAAACTTTTGGTGAGATTAAACCACAAATGCTCGGTTACAATGTTATCAGTATCAACAAGGCAAACGTTGGTTAATAGGATAGTTGTTTCCTCTCGCCCTTTCCATCCCCGCTTTTTACCGAAACGCTCAAAAGTTCCGTAAAATCTAGCTCGCTCACCGTTCATTTTGCCCAGTTCTTTTCGAGGCATCATTCTGTCCTTTCTTTGGAATTATTACCCGGTAATAAAACTGCTCTACTTGCTGCTGGCCCCCATCCATAAATGAGGGCCAAAGGGCCAGGCGAGCAGTTTAGGCG
>JAFGDY010000023.1 GCA_016931895.1 Anaerolineae bacterium | reverse complement strand
TGGGGGTCTATCTGGTTCATTTTTGCCCCATTTTACCATGCAGGAGTGACTTTTACTCAATCCTTATCCCGAACTCAGGTTATTATTATTTTTTTGCTCTCAAAACCTCACAGAACAACAGGTGATTGACAACCGTTAAGGTTTGAGGTATAGTATAAATCAATCGGTAGTACCGTGTCAAGCGGTTATTTTAGATATAAAATATCGGTTTTATTGAACTCAAGGAGGGGGAACTGATGGAACTGCGCCAACTAAGAACATTCCAGACCATCGCCACGTTGCACAGTTTCAACCAGGCGGCCAAAGTTTTGGACTATGCCCAATCCACTGTTTCGGAACAAATCAAGGCTCTTGAAACGGACCTTAACGTTCGTCTTTTCAAAAGAGCCGGCAAACAAGTTGCGCTAACGGAGGCCGGGGAAATACTGTTGCAATACGCCCAAAAAATTTTAAACCTTGAAGAAGAAGTTAGAACCGAAGTGGGCAATCACGAAGAAACATATGGTTCGTTGTCTATCAGAATTCCTGAAACCGTAAGCATCTACTATTTGCCGCCCATTTTAAAGAAGTTTCAACAACGTTTCCCCAAGGTTGGCCTGAATTGCAATAACTGCACTTACTTTAGTTTACAGGAAGAACTACGCTCAGGCGTTACCAACCTGGCCTTTTTAATTGTTGACACCTTTCGGATGGCCGATCTGGTGACGGAAGAATTAATGACAGTCCCTTTGGCCATTGTCACCTCTCCTGATAATCCGCTGGCAAGTCGTCAAAGTATCGGCGTGCATGACCTGAAGAATGAAACCGTTCTTGTGCCAACCGCTGATTGCAGTTATGTTAGGCTGTTGGAAAAGATACTCACCGAGGAAAAGGTGGTGTTACCAATGAGGTTGCAATTTAACTGCATTGAAGCCATAAAAAAATGTGTGATAGCCGGAGCGGGTATAACCATGCTGCCCCAAATTGCGGTAAAGGAGGAACTAACTGCGGGGTCGCTGGTGGAATTACCCTGGGTAAACGGGCCGATCTACGCCAATTTGTTAATGATTTGGCAAAAGGATAAGTGGATGTCGCCGATTTTGCGGGCGTTTATGGAGATAGCCAGAGAGGTTTTGGTTTCGGCCTAATATTTTAAACGCTCGCCGCGGGAAGTATTTTTATGGCCACCACCGAAACGTTATCTTTGCCGCCCCCCTCGTTCGCTGCCCCCACTAAAGCGTCTACGGCCTGGGCCGGGTGGTCGTCTGCTTTTTGCAGTTCTGTTAAAATTTGGTTATCTTCAACCATGTTCCACAGACCGTCGCTGCATAAAAGCAACCAATCGCCCGGCGCAACTTTGATTTCGGCAGTAGATGGGTTCAGAACAGTATCCTGGCCAATGGCTTTGGTCAAAATGTGGCCCAATCTGGTGTCGGGAAAATTGGTTTTAGCCGGCGAGCCTTTTCCGCCAAATTGCGCTTTCCACGAGTCGTCCTGGGTCAGTTGCATTAAAGTAGCGCCGCGGGCCAAATAAGCGCGGGCATCGCCCACGTGGCTAATGTAGGCCATAGCAGAGCGGAGCAGAGCCACCACAATGGTCGTGCCCATTTGGCGTTTTTGTCCGGCCTCCTGGGCTGCCTGAAAAACAACTTCATTGGCCTGCTCAATGGCCTTGGTCATTAACGCGGTAATAAATGTCGGTGAGATTGGCTCGGTTTTGTCTTTGAGTTCAGCCATAATGAACTGGCCAACGGTAGTGGCCGCCAGTTGACTGGCTACATCGCCCGCTTCATGGCCGCCCATACCATCCGCTACAATAAAAAGGTTGGCCGACTCATCCACCCACACGTAATCTTCATTACGCCTGCGGCGGCGGCCGGTATCGCTTTTATGGGCAGAGACAATGCTCATTACTTATCTCCTGACAGATAAAGTTGGTCAGGTTCCTGGCATAGCGTAGGGGAAACGCTTAAATTAAGTATAGCATTGGTCAAGGTATCTGGCAATGAACCTGTAGAATATTGAGAGCAGGCCTTTCAGACAGCCATCTGAAAAAATTTTTCATAAGTTTTTGTTTAACGGTATAATTCACTACCCCTATAAACACGATCCAGGGGAATGGATGATTTGAATGTTGATGCCAACCTCGCCTGCGCCTAATATCTTGACCTTTATATCCCGGATTATGCTTTTGTTTTTTTGCCTGCTGGCCCTTCTCTGCCTGCCTGCGGCTGAGTCGCCCCACGAAATTGAATTAGGGCTGCCGCAAACCGTGTTTACCCTCAATCCCAAAATGGGCGTCCATACCCGCCTGACCGACGAGGTTGAACCCTGGAAAATCAAACGCACTTTAGAGATGGTCCGCGAGATGGGCGCGCCCTGGATTGTAGAATATTTTCCCTGGGCCTATCATGAACCATTCCCCGGTTTTTTTGACTGGTCCCACAGCGATTTAGTGATTGACCACGCCAACCGGCAGGGGCTAACCGTAATTGCTCGCCTGGGCCTGACGCCGGACTGGGCCAGACCGGCCGATTCCGCCTCCACGTTTCTGCCGCCGGAACGATATGCCGACTTTGGCGATTACGTGCAAGCCTTTGCCGATCGTTATGGCGACCGGGTGCCGGCCATCATTATCTGGAACGAACCAAACCTGGCCCTGGAATGGGGCTTTGAGACAGTGGACCCGGCAGGTTATACCAAATTATTGGCCGTAGCCTATCATCGCGTTCAGCAATCCAATCATCCCCACGTGCTGGTGCTGGGCGGCGCGTTGGCCCCTACCCTGGCCCCACCCGGCCACGAGCAAGCGATGAACGATTTGATTTATTTGCAGCGCATGCTTAACGCCGGGGCCGGTGAGGTGATGGATGGCCTGGCCGTCCATGCCTACGGCTGGAGCTTTCCTGCCGATGATCCCCCCCACCCGCAGGTCATTAATTTTCGGCGGACGGAGTTGGCCCGCCAATTACTGGTTGACAACGGTTATGCCGGCCTGCCCATCTACATCACCGAAGGGGGCTGGAATGATCACCCCCGCTGGACGCGGGCGGTCAAACCGGCCCAACGCATTAAAAACACCATCCGCGCCTACCAATTGGTAAAAGGTTGGCCCTGGGCGGAGATGGTCGCGCTGTGGGCTTTTCGTTATCCCTGGCCCGCCCGCACTTATCTTGATTACTTTACTTTTGTTACGCCCGATTTTGAGCCAAAGCCAATTTACCTGGAGGTGCAGCGGTATAGCCGGGGAGAGGAACTGGCGCGATGAGGCAGAGAGCGGGCGTCGAGGGACGGGTGTCACGGGTCATGGGTCGCGTTTTGGGTTTTAGAGGGGCGTTCATTTTGATCGGTCTCACCCTATTATTGGGTTTCATTGTTTGGCGGCTGTATCCCTCTGGTGATGATGGCGCGTTGGCCGAAATTCAACGGCGGGGAACGTTGCGGGTGGGCCTGGACGCCAGCTTTCCGCCTTTTGAAATGATAAACGAAACCGGCCAAATTGTGGGCCTGGACGTTGACCTGGCCCAGGTCATTGCCGCCGATTTGGGCGTAGAGGCTGAGTTTGTTAACATTGGCTTTGATGGGCTGTACGATGCGCTGCTGGCCCGCCGGGTAGACATCATCATTTCCGGCCTGCCTTATGACCCTCGCTGGACGCAGGATGTGGCCTACACGCACAATTATTTCAACGCTGGGCAGGTGCTGGTGACCTGCGCCAACAACAATGCCGTCAACACAGTTGAGGATTTAAAGGGGCGCACGATAGCCATTGAGTGGGGCAGCCAAGCCGATATGGAGGCGCGGCAGTTGGCGCGAGAAGTTGAAGGCATAACGTTGCTGCGCCAGGAAAGCGCCGCGGCGGCCTTAACCGCATTGTTTGGCGGCCAGGCCGACGCGGCCATTGTGGACGCCGTCAGTGGTGTTAGCGCTTTTTCGCGGGGGCTAAAAATTGTGGCCTATCTGACCGATGAGTGGTACGCCGCCGCCGTGCCCATCAAAAGCCAGGCCTTACTGGAAGCCGTTAATGAAACCTTGATTCGGTTGGACGAGAGTGGCCGGATGGCCGAGATGCAGGCGCAATGGCTGCACGGACAATAAAATACAAGTTTTCATAATATTTTGGATTGATGGTTGTCAGCAAAAAACAGGTATGATATACTGAATAAAAACTCCGTCAAAGCAAAACCATGGAACGCGGACAAGTTATTCACACAATCAAGGCCGCCCGCAAGCAGGGTGAAATACCCAACTTGAGCGAACTCGATTTGAGCGAACTCGACTTAAGTGGGGTTGATCTGCGCGGGGCTAATTTGATCCAAGCCAACCTGGAAAAGAGCAATCTACGCAAAGCCAGCCTGATCCGCGCCACGTTGGTTGAGGCTAACCTGAATAAAGTTGATCTCTCCAGGGCTTATTTGCACGGGGCCAGGCTGGATGGGGCCAACTTAAGCCGGATTGATTTGCATGGAGAAAATCTGGATACGGCCAGTTTGGTTGGCACCAACCTGAACAAAGCCAACTTGCGCAAAGCCTATCTACGCTGGGTAAAACTGAACGAGGCCAGTTTGTTTGAGGCTGATTTATCTCAGGCTAATTTGCGAGCCGCTACCCTGAAGCAGGCTAATTTGAGTCAAGCTAAACTGCCCAAAACCAACTTGAGCAAAGCTGATCTGAGCCAGGCTAACCTGCACCGGGCTAATTTGGCCGAGGCAAACTTGAGTGAAGCCAACCTGAACAAAGCTGATTTGAGCCAGGCCAATCTACGTTTGGCCAACCTGGCCGGAAGCAATCTTACTGGCGCCAATCTGGAAGGAACGCGCCTGGGCCGGGCCAATTTGAGGGGGGCCAATCTGAGTGGAATCAACTTAAGCGCAGTGGCCAATTTGAAAAAAATCAACTTGAGCGAAGCTAATCTGAGCCAGGCCGATTTACAAGAGCTCGATCTGAGTGAAGCCAACTTGAGCCATGCTGATTTAAGTGAAGCCAATCTGACCGGCGCTAAAGTAAACGAGGCGCAGTTAGAGTATGCCAAACTTGACGGCGCAACAATGCCCGACGGCAGCAAATACACCCCTAAAGAAGCTCCCCCCCCCACCGACGGCCCTACTGTCAGGGCGTCTGGAAAACATAGAGCCACCGTTTCCGGCCTGGCGGCCAGCCTGGCCCGGATAAAAAAACATCAACAGAGGAAGTAATGCGGTTCAACAATGCCGGTGGCCGGACTGCATTTGCCCCTCCAGAAATGGGAGGGGCCAGATGAGAAAACCCATCATCATTGGCGTGGCCGGGGGCACTGCTTCCGGTAAAACAACCGTTTCCCAAAAAATACTGCAGGCGGTGGGGCCGGAGCATTTGGCTTACATTGAGCATGATGCCTACTACCGAGACCTGAGCCATTTGCCGCTGGAACAGCGCCGGGAATTCAATTTTGACCACCCCGACGCGCTGGAAAATGAGCTTTTGGTTAAGCACCTGGAATTGCTTCTCCAGGGACAACGGGTGCAAATTCCAATTTACGATTTTGCCCAATACGTGCGGACCAACCGGCTTGAGCTGGTTGAGCCGCGGCAGGTGATTTTGGTGGCGGGCATTCTTATTTTTGTAGATAAAAAACTGCGGGAGATGATGGATATTAAAATCTATGTGGACGCCCCGGCGGACCTGCGCTTTATCCGCAGGCTAAAACGAGACATCGCCGAACGGGGGCGGTCGGTGGATATGGTGATTGAACAATATTTGCAAACGGTCAGGCCCATGCACCTGGAATTTGTAGAACCCAGCAAACGTTACGCCGATGTGATAATAAGTACCCACAATTTTGTTGAAGTGCTGAATGTCTTACAAATGGCGATAGGTAGTATAAAGCAAGGATAGCAAGCATTTTATTGCCTGCTTCAAGGTATTGGAAACTCGTGCTTTAACGGGCGAAAAAACGCCCGCTTATGCTTGAAATCATCTCAAATGTATGATAAGTTAATTGTACTTAATAACTTCATAATCTTGAAATTTCAAGAAAGGTTTTTACCGTGAACGAAATCGAGATGGATGATAAATCAAAAGCTCTTGAGGCGATTCATGAGGAGGCAGTAAAACTCCTAAAATTCGATATGCCTTTCGAGGTTAGACAGGGAATCGGGTTAATCATTTCTATAGCCAGGTATCAGCTTGATGTCCGAGGCAGCGACCAGAAAAAAAGTGGTAATCCAGAATAGTACCAAAGTACCATACTTTATGTTGAGTTGACATAATCCTCAACGTAGACAACGGAAGAATTATGTGCTACAATAATTGATAATTTAATAAAGACACAACGCGCTTGATCGGGGCGGGATGCCCCGATTTGAGCGGGATGCGAAAAAAGAGCGTTTGTGGAGACAATTGCGAGTGTATCACTCGTAGTTTGTTCCATAACCGCTCTTTTTTTTGTCGAAGCGAGGGAATATGCAAAGCAAAAAAATGGTTTCAGTGGAATTTCCGGCTGATTTGGCTAAAAAATCACGTGTTGTTGCGGCGAATCTCAATTTGAGTCGCTCTGAATTGATTCGACGCGCTACAGAAAATTTCATAGCGCAAATCGAGCGAGAACAAAACAAACCCGCCACAAGGAAGGTCCGACATGGTTAATCTCGATATCTTCTGCGAACTCGGTCATCTTCTAATTGAAGCCCAGATTGAAGCCGCCAAAACCGTGCCGGAGAATTCGGCTGAAGTTTGTGAGCCAGCGCCCGAAACGGTCGGCACCGAGGCCGGGGAGTTAAAAAATGATGAGTCAGCGTAGAACGAAAAACGCGGTGCGGGCCGCGTTTTTCACAAAGAAGAATATCCAAAATCGTTCGCTCGGCAATGCAAATTTGCCGAACAGATTCGATTTGTTTCATTATAGCAACATTTTCAGAATGTTGCAACCGCAGCCAGCAGCGGGGGGGGAATGAACAATGTCTGAACATTTAGCGACCGCGCGACAGTTAGCATTTTTGTCGCGATTGATTGCCCGCGCCGGCCGGGGCGTCTATGAGCAGGAAAAACAGCGATTTGGAATAACCAAATCCGCGACTCAATTGACAAAAGATGAAGCAGCGTGTCTGATTGCCGCTCTACTTGATGAACGCCGGCAGGCGCACAGAGGGCGCAAAAATGAGTAAAAATTTTACCCCCCCCTCACCACCGCCGACCATTCCCGATAAATTACAACCGCATAGCGTCGAAGCTGAAGAAGCGGTTTTAGGCTCGCTTTTGGTTGGCGCCGATCCTGAGCAATTTCAAAAAATTCCGTTTTTGGAATCCAGTGATTTTTTCATTCAGCGCAACGCCTGGCTTTTTCAGACTATTAAAGATTTGGCCGAAGCCGGCACCCCGGCCGACCAGGTAACGCTGATGGATGAGTTAGACCGGCGTGGTCTTTTGGACAAAATCGGCGGCACGCCTCGATTGTCCAGTTTGCTCAATCAAACCCCTACATCGTTTCATCTGGTTCACTACGCTGAAATTGTTCACAGAACTGCGATACGACGCCAACTCATCGAAGATGCGGGACAGCTATCCCGGCTGGCGTTCAATGATAGGGTGACTGATGACGAATTAGAACGCCAGCAAGCAATAATCGCAAGCCGAACCGTGTCTTTTTCAAAAAACGGCAGAATCGGCGAGTCGATGACAACATGTCAACCGCTACCAGAAAATGTGCCGGTTTTTGACCGCAACCACACCTCGCATTGGCTCGGTCTCTATGTGGATTACGGTCACAAAGTCTCACCTATGACCCCGTTTATGTTTCACCAGTCAGCCGGACTCTGGTTGGCGAGCGTGGCGATTGCCCGGCGATTAAAAGTTTCTATGCCATTTGGCGATGTCTACCCCAATCTTTTTGTCGTGTGGATTGCACCCACGACGCTGTTTCGCAAAACAACCGCTTTGGATGTGGCCCGGCGAATTTCGCGCCGGGTGATGCCTCACCTGTTGACAGCGCAGGACAGTACGCCAGAAGCCATGCTGTCCGACCTGGCCGGCCGTCAACCGACAAAATTTGAGCTATTGAGCGAACCCGACCAGAAACAGTGGCAAAAGAGCCGGAATTTCTGCGCTCAAAGGGGTTGGTCATTGGACGAAATCTCAGGACTGTTGGCCAGCGCCGGACGCGATTACAACGCCGGATTGATTGAAGCCTTGCTCAGGCTCTTTGACTGTGATGAGAATTTCACTCGCTCCACAAAAAGCAGTGGTCTGGTCATCGTCAAAAACGCTTATTTATCATTACTTGGCGCGTCAACGCCGGGGGCTATATCGTCTCACCTGAACAATTCGCGGCTTTGGGCAATGGGTTTCTGGCCGCGATTCGCTATTTTGACGCCAGAAACAAGGCCGGAATGGGCTGAACCCGGACACGTTGACGAACCCGGAGAATTGAGCGCCGGTTTAAGTCGGTTGTTAAATCGTTTGCCTGGCTCAACCTGGCCCGAACCGCCGCCGGCGCTGGATGTCACTTTCGCGTCTGGGGTGTTTCAGGACTGGAGTCGGTACAACAGAGCAGTAAGTTTTGACTTGTTGACCGGCGACCTTGATTCAAGGCTGCACGGCAGCTATGGCCGGTTGCCTGTCCAGGTTCTGAAAGTGGCTACCATCCTGGCCGCGCTGGACTGGAACGACGAACCCGCGCCGGTCATCGAGAGTTATCATTTTGCTCACGCTGTAGCTATTTGCGAAAAATGGCGGGCGAGCGCACACCGCGTCTTGGAAATGAGCAACCAGACTGATTTTAGCACGCTCCAGGAACGCATCATCAGACAGCTTGGCCGGCACGAACCACAAGGCGCGACGTTGCGCGATTTGTACAAAGCGATGAAGGATAGAACGCCAGATGAAATCGAAGATGCGCTTTGTCAGCTTGAAAAAACAGCGATGGTTCAAATAATCGAACAAAAACCAGGCGCAAAAGGCGGGCGACGGACGACTCGCTACAAATTGGCAAGGTAGTTTTGGGGTATTGGGTATTGTATTTTTATACCCCATAACTATATAAATACTAATCTAATGAGGTTTTGGGGGTGTCAGGGGACAGAACCAAAACCCCCAAAACCCCCAAAACCTCTTAGAAAAACCGACATTATTACCCGGTAATAATTCATAAAGGAGAAAGTCATGGCTTTCAAGAAATTCCAAATCCAAAAATATCCCCCACGCTTGTGGGCATTGGTTGGCTATCCCGGCAGCGGCAAGTCCACTTTTGCGACTCAGATGCGGACTCCACTTTTGCCCATTGACGCGGACAACCGTTTTGCTGAAGTGGTTACCCTGGCCAGGGGCGACGTGTACCGGCTGAGCGACAATCCGGCCGACAACACCAACCCTGAAATTATCACCCGGCTATTGAACGAAAACATGGCCGAGTCAGACGTTGCGACGATTGTCGTAGATAGTCTAACCGCCATCATCACCCCTCTTGTGACCCAGGCCGTTATTGATAATGACGCTGGGCTGAACAAAAATCGAATCGCATCTTTTAAGGCCAAAGCCCTGGCTATGCGCCAGATTCAGGACACGGTTAGTAGATGGGGATGTGGTGTCTTGTGGATTTACCATTTACAGGATGCAATGGACGCCCAAGCCAACAGTATCACCCGTGCAACCCTCAGCAGCACCGAACGCGCCCGGCTGTATCGCTCACTCAATCTTGAACTGCATATTGTTCAGGAAAACGAGCGCCGGGGCGTCAAGGTGGTTTGGGCACGCCGGGGCCGGTCTGGGATGACGCTTTGGGACGAGTCGGGTATGTGGGCCGGGATGCCGGAAAAAATAGAATCGGCCGTTTATGATGGGCTGACCGAATCCGACCAGGAACAAATTGAGAAGCAGTCCCCTGCTTTATTCCCGAATCCGGAAGCCGCGATTGCTTGGGGATTTGAGCAGGGGGCTTTTAGCGCGTTACAACACGCCAGGAACGCTTACCAGAAATTGCGAACGGAAAAACAACCTAAAAATGCCCAAGAAATGGCGACGTTGTGGGCTGATGAAGTCCGGCACCGGCTGGCTGACCTGGCCCTGGCCGACGACCAGGCCCGCGATAGCGCAACGAGTGAGCAGCCGGCATTGTTTGGGGAAGTAGAAAGTGGGCCGAACTATTATGGAGCCGAAAACTAACCCGCGCCAAAATCCGATTTTTTGGCCCGCATGCTTTCGTTTCGACATACTTTGTTAGCCTATGCGCCAAGATATGCTATCCAGACGCACCCAGGCCCTCAGATTCGCGCCAAATCGGGCAAAAGGTAGGGGAGTACCGGCCAATGCTAATTAACGCCTTTATTTGCGATTACAGAGGCCCGTTTGCTGGACATAATGGGGCAGAATGGCGATTTTAGGGGGAAGATAGATTTTATTTCGCATAACTTCGATTATGCGTAATAAAACACTTCGCAAAACCATCGCTTTTTGAGGGGTGTGGGGGCAGGGTAATTCTTGAAAGGATTGACATAAATGAGTGAAGATAAAAGAGGGGGCGGGCAGCCGGG